>NZ_JAUSCH010000074.1 GCF_030651595.1 Candidatus Oleimmundimicrobium sp.
AGTTTAGCACACTCTTTACATAATGGTAAACCACCAGTCCCTGATCTTACATTTTCAGTCTCAATGTTGTTTCTTGTCTTGCATGCACTGTTGTTGTGATGAACATCTTTTGTTTTAGCACTGTAAATGGGACTTGCGTACGGCATGGCATTAAATTTTAAATGATTAATATAACAAAAATAAGAAATAGATTAGTGTATCGCAATTATTTTTTTGTGATTAGAATTTTTAATATAAAACCATCGCATTGTAGCGCATTATCGCTATGATGCGACAGATATGGGGAAAGTGAATAACCAATTAACCGATAATTCCGCTAATTAATTCACGTGAAATGAAGAAGTCTTTAGGGGGAAAAACATTGATGAAGAATTTTTCCAATGCCTTAGTGGTGTTAGTCACTACCATTTCGCGCGCAAATGCCCAAGCCGAAATGATTGATTAAACATTTTTGCTCCCTGGCAAAAATGATCTTTGTAAACCATAGTTTTTCATGTACCAGGCATACCTTAAAGAGATCCTGCGTTTAAGCCCATGGTTAAAACCTTTTTACCAATATCCAGGAGGATCTTCTCCGGGTTAATTAATTTGTCCAGGTCTTTGATTTTTAACAGAACTCCAGGACGAAGCTCTGCTGTTACGGCTTTCTGCAACATTTCCGCTTTTTGCAATCCGGTACCGTTCTTCATGGTATTCATGTACTGGTAGGACTCTTTAAGCGGTCGCTCGTAGCCTGTTTTCTGGTCAAAGCTCTGCTCTGTTCTCAGGGTTAGCCTGTCCCTGTCAAACTCCTTGCGGTTGTTGGTGGTCGGACTGATCCGGTTTCTCCCATCTGACGTTTTACGCCCTACAATAAAATGACAATGTACGTTAAAACCCTCCTTGGGTTCGCCCTGCCATTTCAATCCCATCTTTACTTCCTGGTCACGGCCGGTATGGTAGCGGTCGTATTCAACCTTGTAGTACATTTTTACGTTTTGGGGTTCTATTATTACCTCCTTCCCCGCTTTGTTAAGCTTCTTGAAGTTCCCCGCAAACTCCTGGTTAAAATCTTTCTGTATCCATGACTTAAAGTTATTCAGCCGTTCTGCCTCGGTATTTCCCAGGGCTTTCCACTCCTCCTCAGTAGGATTGATGCTTCCTGTGGCAAACTTGCCTTCATTCCTGCCAATGCCCTGGTGATCGCTGTCGATAGCTGCCCGGACCTCTGCAGGGTGACATTCATCCCGGCCATTACTAAACCATTGCTCAGGTTGTTCCCCCTGTTCAATATGTATTTCGTCCTCTTTCCCCAGGTAGTTTACGAAAGCTGACGAGCTCCCTGAGCTGGCGAGCTTGCCCTTGCTGTCTGTTTTCGGTTTATCAAACTTAATAAACATGGATTAATCTATTTATTTTGTTTCCTGTGACGATCAATGATGCTGCTGCCTGTCATCCCGACAGCTGCGCCATGCTCCATGATAATGTTAATCTTGTCGGTCAGATCCTTGTACTGCTTAACTATGGTCTCTTGTGTCTGGCCAAACTGGTCGAATAGATTTCGCAGTGTGCTGTTAATAGACTGTTCGAGTTTAGCTATCAACTTACTTATGGTAGTAACTTCTTTAAGCGTACCACCAAGCATTTCGGGAAGGGTTGAAAAATGCTGATCTATCTTTCCTTCGGTTTTTGTTAGCGCCTCGAGCAGTGGAAGTAAGTTGTCCCGCTCGAAGGTTTTTTGAAACCCTATGAGCTGGCTTACTCTTTTTTCAACTTTTGCAATTTCTTCTTTTACACTCTCTGGTGGATCAGCCGGGTTGATCCCGGATTTTCGAAAATATGCCAGGGTATATTTTACAAAATCGCCCTGGGTGATTCCTTGTTTTTTGCAATACGTCTTTAAGTCCTCTCTGGTGGCTTCGTCCACGTTGATAGTTGCCATAGTAACTATATTTTAAATTGATTATCTGACATTTATGTTAAATAATGCTATTCATTAAACAAATATAGTTGTTTTTATAATAAAACAAAAATGTTTTATTAGCTTCTTAAACAGGACGTTAGTCCTGTTTCTCCCTCGAAGAGGGCAAGCAGAATCTCACGCAGTGAGGTTCCCGCTTACTATCTTTTTCCCTCCACTTCGTTTCGGGCAAAAGCTACCCTTCGGCTTCCCGAACGGGTAGCTCGTCCGAAACGCTCCGTAAGGAGCAAAAGGGAAAAAGATGAAAGCATTAAAGCGATGGCGAAAAAAACAGCAAGACACGTGAGTAGAGTTATTCCCGGTCTGACGTGGGTCCTTAGAAAACCCATCGTCAGGACGGGAAATAACTCGGCAAGCCAGCACACTCCAAAAAGCTTATAGGGGAGTTTGAGGGTCCATAATTGTTGGGGGGGTCTTGCTGTTTGGTTTTTCTCCTCATTAACTTTTTGGAACTTGGTGTTCTGCGGGGCTAAAAGTTAAAAGCAGTATATTTGAACTGGCAGATTAAAACTTTGAAATGAAACTGACTTTTTATAGGGGGATACACGGGTTATTGTTGTTTACCCCTGAAATTTTCAGGGATACAAAGGTTACCGCCAATTGAATGAAAAAACTTTCGTGCAAATAAATTTCTCAAAATATTTGGATTGGGTTACCTAATTAGCTAACTTTGCATTATGGAAGAAAAAATTATCAGGAATGTTTTTTACTATAAGCATTACTACTTGGACTTCTTTGAGCAATTGAAGCCGGAAGTAAAAAGAAAATTCAACTGGACCTTAAAGTTAATAAGCACTGTTGATATGGTTCCTGTAAAGTATTTCAGCCATATGACAGGAACGACTGGTATTTTTGAGATTAGAGTTGAAGTTGGAACTGATATTTATAGAGTTTTTAGTTTCTTCGATGAAGGACAGCTTATAATACTTGTCAATGGTTTTCAAAAGAAATCGCAAAAAACACCGAAAAAAGAAATAGAATTAGCAGAAAAACTAAAAAAACAATACTTCAATGAAAAAGAAAATGAATAAAAATCTTACTTCATTTGCTGATCACTTGGACGAGCAATATGGAAAAATAGGAACAGAGGAGCGTGAACGGTTTGAGGAAGGATTTGAAGCTTTCAAACTCGGTTTAATGCTTCAAGAATTACGTAAGGGACAAGGTTTGACCCAAGAGCAACTTGCTGTAAAATGTGGAACTACAAAGACGTACATTTCACGAATAGAAAACAATGCTTCAGACATAAGACTTTCTACCTTAATGCGAATAATTAGTGAAGGATTTGGCGGACATCTTCGTCTGAATGTTGAATTAAAATAATGAACAGTGGCGGTAACACTGTTTAGCCGGCCATGCCGTATGAAACGGCTGTCCTGAAGTTATAATTTATGGAAGATGCAGCACAGGCGGCTACACGTGACCATTGAACCAGGGGTCGTCTCACGAAACGGAAGTTAACGTACGTTAGCGTAAATTTATCAAACGGGTAGCGGAATGAGGCATAGGGAAAATTTACAGCTCTTTTCTTATCCCTGCTACGGATCCTCGACGAGATCCCAAACAACATTTTTTAAAAACCTATATATCAAGCAGTTATGAAAACACCCCGCCGCCGGAACTTTTTTGGGTTTTCCTGCTTTCTTTTTTTCTTTCTTTCCTTTTCTTCGTTTTCCTGGTTGTTCCCGCTCAACTCTCTGTCATTCTGTCAGTTGCTCGCTTTTCAATCTTAAAAACTTCTTCTAATTGAAGAATATTGTAGAATACTCTTCAATTGTACACAAGCTTAAACACTGATGGCATATAGACTTGCGGTATCGAATCCGAACTTTTTTACTACCAAAAAAAAGGCAATCCGAACTTTTTTACTACCAAATCCGAACTTTTTTACTACCACGTATATATAAATACGAATTGAATTGTTTTATAAGTTCGTTTTCATATCTTTGAAAAAATAAATCATATGGAAAGTATTGCTTTAGTTCAACCTAACCGTGTAACAAACGCACGCTATGACTTTACGGCTTTGCAGAAGAATATAATCTACAAGATTTATGAGTCCCTGCAGAACCATTTGACCAAGGAAAAACAGATAGATAAAGACTTGTTTAACAACTTTGTGGTGTCCGTTCCTGTGTCATTCCTGGCGGGAAATA
>NZ_JAUSCH010000075.1 GCF_030651595.1 Candidatus Oleimmundimicrobium sp.
CGCCCGAGGTTTGCAACGACCCGATGGCGGACCTTGCCCTGCTCGTTGCGGTAGCCCTCGACCAGCTGAAGGTACTGGGGGCCACCGGATCTGGTGATCTTCGTATACATGTCGCAACGATATTACACCAAAGACTCATAATCAATCACCCCAAGTCACGCGACGTGCCACAACAGAATTTTCCAGAAATCGACCCCTCGACGCTCGGAATCCCCTTGTTTTGTTGAACCGCCACGCGCAAAATCTGGAAAAATCAGGCGCGAAGTGTCGAAGTTGGGAGACCTGCCTGACGATGAAGGTGCTGTTCGGCATGGCGCTGAGGCAGACGACCGGGTTCGTCGAAAGCCTGCTGCGGTTGAGTGGGTTAGACTGGGTTGTGCCCAATTTCAGCACGCTCTCACGTCGGCAGAAGACCTTGCAGGTCAACATCCCGTATCGAGGATCAGACGGGCCGCTGCACCTGCTAATAGACAGCACAGGCATCAAGGTCGAGGGCGAAGGTGAATGGAACGCGCGCAAGCATGGTGGCACCAAACGCCGTGTATGGCGTAAGATCCACGTTGGAATTGACGAGAAAACACTCGAGATCCGCGCTGCCGAGTTCACCACCAGCGACATAGGCGACGCGCCCATGCTGCCCGAACTGCTCAATCAGATCCCACCCGATCAGGAGATCGACAGCGTCACCGCGGATGGCGCTTTCGACACCCGCAAATGCCATGATGCTATTGCCGCCCGCGGTGCTGCCGCCGTCATTCCGCCCCGTAAGAACGCCAGGCCTTGGAAGCCAGACACCCCAGGCGCAATCGCCCGCAATGAAGCCTTGCGTGCGTCAAAGCGCTTCGGCCGAACCATCTGGCGACGATGGAGCGGCTATCACCGCCGAAGCCGCGTCGAGACGAAGATGCACTGTGTCAAACTGTTGGGCCAACGCCTGAGCGCGAGAGACTTTGATCGTCAGGTCGCCGAGTTCCAGGTCCGGGTTGCCGTCCTGAACGGCTTCACCGCGCTCGGCATACCCGTCACGGAAGCTGTGGGATGACTCTGTCCAGGGCAAGGGGAAACTCGACCATCAGCTGATTTGTGCAACAGAGTCGATCGAGGCCATGGCGATTGTACTCGGCGTGGACGGAGTGATCGGGAAAATATGGTTGCAGAATACCTCGCAGCTGGCCGCAAATCATTCGCTCGCCAACATCAATTTGGATAGTCTTCAGCTCTTCTGCATAAAGGGAATTAAGAGCTGCGAGTAGGATAGCTTCGATTTCAGCATGTTCCATCTTTGAACCTTCCGAACGAATAACAACAAAGCCTTAGCACCCTTTGATCTGGAGGCGAAGCCCAAGCATTCTGGTGTAGGAATCGCTTCTGCGGCCTATGTCCGCTTCGGAGAGCCAGGCCGGGGCGCGAATTGATGATCACCAACGGCGGCGCGGAGCCGAGAACATCACGCCCCCCCCTCCCATGGTTCCTCCGCGGCCGGGTCCGTATACGGGGGGGCTGAGCGCGCAAGTTTTCTAGCGTCTGGCATTTTCACCGGGGAATCCACTTTGAAGCCACCCCAGCGGCCTTGCCAGAAATTATGAATCAAAATCAGAATCTTATGGGACCGCACCGCTGGCCAGGGTGGATTTCTCTTGGAATCCAGGGAATCCACTTCGCGGAATCCACTGGCCACCGAAGCCATCTTGGGAAGCCCCCTCAGGCCATATCGGCAGAACACATTGATTCAACGTCAAAAAATGGCTTGACAAAGCTGCCCCCCTTGACGTAGCACTTAATCATCGAAGAAT
>NZ_JAUSCH010000076.1 GCF_030651595.1 Candidatus Oleimmundimicrobium sp.
CGGCGCGGCAATCTCTGGGTTATAATTACTTTCATGAGTAAGAAAGCCTATGTTTACATAATGACCAACAAAAGAAACAAGGTTCTTTATACGGGAGTTACAAGTGATTTAATAAAGAGAGTTTATGAGCACAAAGAAAAGCTTATAAACGGATTTACTGCGAAATATAAGGTAAATAAACTTATTTATTACGAAGTTTTTAACAATATAACAAATGCTATCTCAAGAGAAAAACAGATAAAAGCCGGTTCCAGAGAAAAGAAAATTGAATTGGTAAACAGCATGAACAATAAATGGAATGATTTATACAATACCTTGCTTTGAGACTGCCGCGCTTTGCTCGCAGTGACGGTAAAGGGGTAGGCAGTGACGAATAGGATTGTCATTGGAAGAAATTAAATCCTCCGTCATTGCGAGGAGCAATAGCGACGAAGCAATCTCAAGATCACCACGGGCTAAAGCCCTCGTGATGACGAGAAGATGAAAATTCAAGGAGCTGCAACTAACTAAAATCGTAAAATGAGAAATAACCACATTTCTTTTTTTGGACGATAAGATATAATAAATATCAATTCGTTAAGGGAAATCCGGGAGGTCTGTTTTGGTAAATATTGACGTAGATAAGGATATTAAGTCGGCGCAACAAAACAAGCAAACTTTTTCAATGGAAGATGCCCAGTTTTATGTGCTTGCGTTGTTTGCTTTTATTGCTCCCCTTGCTCAGAGCAACTTGGTGGTAAACGGTTATTACTTTGCTAAACTGTCGATTTTAAATTGGACAGCCATCATCCTGGTTGCCTTATTTTTAATTAGGTTGATTGGGGGCAAAGGTATTTTAAGGCGGACTTATCTCGACATCCCCATAGCTTTATTCGCGGTTTTGTTTATCGTTTCTACTCTAAACTCGGTTCATCTTCCGACCAGCATATTTGGACGTTACAATTACGGAGAGGGAATCATCATTTTTGCCAGTTACTTAGTTCTATTTTTTGCGGCCTCCAACATTAACTGGACGCCGAAGCGAATAAATTTCATGGGTGGTTCTTTTATTTCCACTGCTTTTATCGTCTCTCTTCTCGGTGTGGCCGAGTTTTTTGGATATGGCAAGTTTTCCGGCGGCGCTATGGGCTCGTTTGGCAGCCGGATAAGCTCAACTCTCGGTAATCCCGTATTTCTGGGGGCTTTTCTGGCCATTGCTTTACCAATTGTGTTTGCGAAATATTTTGAATCTAAAAGTCTTCGTGATTTTTCTTTGTTTGCCGGAATTTTGCTTTTAATATTGATTGCCCTTGCTATGAGTTTAAGTTTGGCGGGATGGTTGGCGGCTTCGGTGGGTATTTTAGTACTTCTCTCTGTTTTAGGAAAAGATTATATCAAGAAAAAAAAGAATTTCATTATAATCTTTTTTATTATTTTGCTGGGGTTTTGTCTCGTTGGAAATTTTGTTCTGTCTTTTAGAGGAGAATCTGCCATCCACAGAGCTACAACAGTTTTAACGGGACAAGGCTCAATGGGCACGCGGATAGAGAATTGGAAAAGCGCTGTCATTATAACCGGAAAACGTCCAATTTTTGGATGGGGGCCGGGAACATATCGAATTGCGATGAACAAGTATATGACTTTGGGAAAGATACAGCTTGAAGCAAGGGCCGTAGACGCGGATGCCCATAATATTTTACTTAACACGGCAGCCACTCTTGGCCTGCCTGCTCTTATTGTACTGCTCTGTATATTCGGAATGTTTATTTGGCGAGGGGCTAAAATTGTAAGTGAAAGCGAACCTGATGCAAAACCGATGCGGGCGGCCCTTTTTGCGGCGGCGGTTGGTTATATGGCATTTTGGCAGCTTAATCCAACCAGTGTAACAACCACTCCCTTTTGGTGGCTGTTGGCCGGTGTCATTATGGGTCAGAAGCATATTTCCGAGCGCGACTTGCAGTTTAAATTTTCATTTTTTCTTAAGGTTTTGCTTGTTTTTTTAGTTGCAGCTGTTTCTTTGGGGGCTTTGTCCGCGACTGCTCGGCCATTTCTAGCCGATATGTATTATAGAAAAGGGATAATAAGCTCTATGATTCAAAATAATGAGGTTGTTGCGGATGGGCTGTTTCAAAAGGCTACAAGGTATGCTCCTTACGAAAAGACTTACTATTTGATGGCCGGTGATAATTGGTCAAAGCGTTATGACAAAACAAAGAACGAAGAAGACTTCAATAAAGCCATTGAGTGGTATGAGAAAACGTTAAAAATCAATGATGTTGAACCCGAAGCTTATACCCACATGAGCAACGCGTATATATCCTTGAAAAGTGAAGACGGGTATCGAAACGCCATAAAATATTTAGGGAAAGCTGTTGAGATTACACCCTATCATGCCGGGGTTCATGAAGCTAAAGGTGACTGTCATTTTGAGCTCGATGAATACGAAGAAGCTTTGCCGGAATATCAAGAAGCTGCAAAAATTGAACCAAATTTAGCTGTCTACCAGTTTAAAATTGGGCGTTGTTATGAAAAGCTCAACCAAAAGGATGAGGCAATTGTGGCTTACGAAGCTGCCTATATCTTAGATAAAAACTTTGTTGATGCCTTAAACGCGATTAAGAAACTTAATGTTGAAAATTAGAAGAAAATGACAATGGGATTGATTTGTTGATAAATAGGAAATGTAAGTTATGAAAAAGTGGGAAAAAAGGGAGAAAAAAGGGAAAAACCGGGCTTTGATGATTAAAAAACCATTCTTAAAAACGGGTTTTTTAGCCATTGTTATTTCAGTCATCATTTTTTTAGCCATCGTTGTTTTGACTGTTTCACTGATAACGGTAACTACCTATAGCGGAGTATCCCAGAAAATATTTTGCCGGACCTGTCATGTAATAAGAAACGAATTCGATGCTTTAAAAAAATCACCCCACAAAGATGTGCCCTGTTTGTCCTGTCACGGCAGCCCGGGTGTATTTGGTTTTTCTTTTAGGATGGCGGATGGGTTGCAGAACGGATTGTCTTATGTTTTCAAAACCTATAAAGAGCCTATTGTTTCAGAAGTATCAAACGATGCTTGTTTAAGATGTCATTATGATATAAAGAGACGGTTAGCAGTAAACAACGCCATACAAGTAAGCCACAAAGAGTTTTTAGACACTGGATATAAGTGTTCTGATTGTCATAATACGGTGGCACATGGAGATGTCATCGCCCAGCCAAAGATGCCTTATATGGATAAATGTACTGCTTGTCATAATAATAAAAAAGCTCCAACTACTTGCGGTTTATGCCATATGGAGAAAATGAAAAGAGAGGTAAGAACTCCGGGGCCATGGGCAATAACTCACGGCCCTACATGGGAAAGAACTCACGGCATGGGAAATTTAACTACATGCATCATCTGTCATGAAACTGAAAAATGTGAAAGGTGTCATATCGAGATGCCTCATCCTGAAAGTTGGCCTTATATTCACGGAGATGAAGCCAAAAAAGGGAGCATAGGAGATGACTGTTGTAATTGCCATTTAAATAGCTTTTGTGAGGATTGCCACAGGTTTGAAATGCCTCATCCTTTTGGTTTCTTGCCTGGGCATCCGGGCATAGTTAAGAAAAATGGAGACGAGATATGTTACACCTGTCACATAAAAGGTGATTGCAACGCGTGTCATGAAAGACACATGCACCCGGGTCTTCAACATTTAATGACAGAATAGGGATGAAATTGAAGGAAACATTACTGGAATTATTAAAAAAAGAAAAAATAATTGAAATATTGTCAAATCCTGAGGCTTACCCGGAGAAAGCCGTATTGATAATGGGTATGGTTATAATCATTGTTTTCATCCTTCTGATTTTAATTGGGGTTTTTACAGTTAAACCTTCAAAAAAAAGTTTAGAAGTAAAAGCAATAAATAAGGAGTTTAGGAAAGAATGCTTTTTAATAAATATTGAGATATTCGCGGTAATAATTCTCTTAATCATGATTCCGCTGCTAATGTATACTTCTACTCCAACTTTTTGTAGTTCCTGTCATGTAATGCAAAATGATTACGAATCCTGGAAAGTATCTATGCATAAAAATATAAGATGTATAACGTGTCACTACAAGCCCGGGGTGGTCAATTCAAATATTGAAAAAATTAATCTTCTTCGAATGACTTTCAAGTTTTTTACCAAAACATATGAGGAGCCCATACTTGCCGAAATAAGAAATAGCTCATGCAATAAGTGCCACAATGATGTTAAAAATAAATCTCTTGTAAATCACACGATAAAAGTAAATCATAAAGAATTTTTAGAAAAGGGAGCAAAATGTGCCGATTGCCACAATACGGTAGCTCATGGGAAAGCGGTTCTCCATCAAAAATATCCTCATATGGATTATTGTGTAACCTGTCATAATGATAAAGAAGTGACCAGCAAATGTATGCTATGCCACGTAGAAGATATTGGTAAAAGGCCCAGAGAAGTTATGGATTATCCCAAAGTTCATTTGGAATCAATTACTTCATGCGACGGGTGTCATGATACAAAAACATGCAATAAGTGTCATGGAATTGAAATGCCTCATCCACCTGGTTTTTCATCTCCGTGGCAACATGCGAAATTGGCGGCTTTTGAGAAACAAAGAGTTTGTTTAAAATGCCATAGTCTTGATTTTTGCAACAAATGTCACATGTTTCCGGGTCATCAATATGAATTTAAACCGACTCATGGTAGCGGAGGGAAGACTGGTTCTAACTGCTCAGGTTGTCATCGAACCAAGAACTTTTGTGATTTGTGCCATTAAAGGCGGGGAAGGAGTAAGATAGAATAGCTACCAGCCTCCAGCCATCAGCTTCCAGGAAAAACAAAAATGTGAGATTGAAATAGAGGGCTGGTGGGAAAAAAGGGATTAAGGAGAAATTAAGAGGTAATTGGTGGAGATTAAGTGGAGATTGGGAAGAGATTAAGTGGTAATTGGTGGAAATTATGTAGAAATTAAGGAACTAAAAAACTCCTGACTCCCGCTTGCCCGCCTCTGGCGGGACTAAGAGACTACCGACTAACAGGATTAAGGAGTTAGTGGCTATGTTGGGTAAATTTTGTTAATATATTATAAACTTATATTCGTGATTCTACCTATAGGGGGTAGAGAGTGGTATCTTTTAAAAATATTACAAAAAGGGCTATCAAATTTATTAAAAAAAGATGGAAACATCTTGAAAAAAAATGGAAGCATACAGGAAGACGGGAACATATCTTAATATTAAGTCTTATTATTGTGTTATTTGTAATCCTTTTGTTTTCGGTCTTTTATTTATATGGTTTGGTTGGTTTTAGAGGCAGCCAAAATAATGTCCCTGTTAAATTTATTTATAATATTGGTGAAGAAAAAGGACGAGGGTCCTTAAAAAGTCCTCTTGGAGTGGCTATTTCTGAAAATAGAGTTTATGTTGCTGATAGTGCAAACGGAGAAGTTAAGGTTTTTACCTCAAAAGGAACTTTTTTATTTTCTTTCCCTGTTTCAGGGGATAAATCCACATCTTATCCCGTAGGAATTATTGTTGGCCCCGATAAAAATATTTATGTTTCTGAGATTAAAAATCAGCATCTCATGGTCTTTGATTCTAACGGTAAGTATTTGCACGATTTTCCGAAAAAAAATAAGTTAACAATAAAACCTCTCGCTCTTGCATATGCAAACGGCAAGCTCTATATAACCGATATTGGTGACCATACCGTAAAAATATTTGATTTAAGCGGGAAATTTTTAAAAAGTATTGGAAGAAGCGGAAGCGGGATTGGGGAGTTTTTTTATCCCAATGGAGTTGCTGTAGATGAAGATGGCAAAATTTATGTTGCTGATTCCAATAATGGAAGAGTTCAGGTTTTTGATGCTGATGGCAAATATGAATATAAGATTAACGGGGAAGGAGATACAAAAAAAATACTCTATTTACCCAGGGGGATAGCTATCGATAACTTGCATAGGATTCATGTTACAGATCCTTTTGCACATGGCGTCTTTGTCTTTGATGATGAGGGTAAATTTCTTTTTTCTTATGGACACGAAGAAGGTATGTTGATGGCTCCAAACGGTATAGTATTTGGGCCTGAAGATAAAAAAATTTACATAACCGATAGGATTAATAATTCTATAGAGGTTTGGGAATATAAACATTGAAAAAAAGCTCTGCTTATGTTATATTTTCATAGGGCGCCAAGAGATTGGTGCTTTCTTTTTTTAAATTAGTTAAAAAAATATCATAGTTTTAACTATTTAAGCTTATTTTAAAGCTTGATATAATAATGTATATCTTTAATCTATATTAAAGTTTAAAAAATACCCGCCCGAGGTGTATATGTTTTTTAAAATTGCCATTTTTGCCAAGAGGCAAATTTTGTATTTGTTTGCCATTTTTACCGGTAAGAGGTCGAAGAATTTTTTAAGAAAAGGCGCCCTGATTTTTTTGGGTGTAGTTTTTATGCTTGGAGTTACAGTTTGCCCCGCATTTGCTTTTCCGACTGCTCCAACCGGCTTAGTTGCTGAACCGTCTGTTTCACCGGATATTAATATAGGGTGGTCTGCTCCCACAACCGGGGCACCGAATTCTTACCGTGTTTATCGAAGTCTTACATCGATTACAGATGAAAATAAATTATCTGCTGTTATTTTAGTTAATTTAAGCGGTTCAATTACATCTTATGTTGATAAATCCGGTATATCCGGGGAAACATATTGGTATGCTGCGGCTGCCATTGATGATGATGGAGAAGGACTGCTTTCCAATAGCGATGATGCTACTGTAGCCGGCAAAGAAAACCCTCACGGTACTTATATGGACACTTCAAATCTTTGTCGTGATTGTCATGATGCTCACAACTCTGTTGGCTCAACGGTTAGTTTTCGACGTGCTTCAGAAAAAGAGGTTTGTTATACCTGTCATGATGGAACAGGCAGCGATTACAATATTCGCACAGGCGAAGGTGGCTTTGATGAAGTGACGTTGGGTGAAACCACCAGAATTTCTTATCATCCGGTACCTAACACAAATTTAGAGCTTGAATCGCCGTTAAATCCAATTAGCTGTTGCGATTGTCATACTCCTCACTTAGATCCAACCGGTAGATCGAGATTGTTAATGGCGGGGGGATTTGATGGCGGAGATGAATTTTGCGGATATTGTCATGGCCCAAATCCAAACTGGAAAGGGGTAAATTTAATCGGGGGGGACCACTTAAGTTACATAGGAGAACCCCATGGGCATTATTTGACTACCGCGTCTTATACACCTTCTCAGGCTGCCACTAAAATTAATTGTTTAGCTTGTCATGGTTATCATGGTGCGGATATTAGGCCTTTAATACCGTCGACGGTATATTCTAATCCAGTTATTTCAGGAGGCGATAGTTTTAGCAATAATACGTTTTGTCAGGCTTGCCACAATTCAGCTATTGACGGAAGCGCTTGGGGCGGACTCGCTCTTTACGATAACGTGAAACATGGCTTAACAGTGGCGGCTCATGCCAATCTCACGTGGACAGCGGGAGCTTATGAAAACGAATATCAAGGAGGGTATTGTCTTAATTGTCACAATCCTCACGGGACCAATTATAGTCCAAGTTTAGATACGACGTATTTAGAGAGTTTTACCGACTACCAGAAAGATTATCAAAACCAGCTTTGCTACGATTGTCATGTAGATTCCAAGGTGCCGGCATCTGATTATAGCTATAAAGGTAAAGATTCTTATATTGTTTCAGGCCACGGTGAAAGTATGAATAGCGGAAATATTTGGCCAACGAGTGCTGATACCGGCGGGGGTCTTTGGACCGGTGGGGCCGAGCCGACCCAATGCGTAAATTGCCACAATCCTCACGGAAAAGACAGAGGAGACGGAGCAGCATATGATTTTCTGCTTTTGAGGTGGGCGTGGGATAGTACCGGAAATAAAAGTGGTGAAGAATATCTCTGTTACGGAACATCGTCAGGTAGTTCACAAAGCTCAGGATGTCATTCGGTGGCTTATACCTATAGCAATTTGGGAACCGGTGGATTTTACGGAAGCGATGTGAGTTTAAATATCTGGGACTTGTTTAATCCGACAACCGAGGTAACCGCTACTGCAATAGCAAGCAATGC
>NZ_JAUSCH010000077.1 GCF_030651595.1 Candidatus Oleimmundimicrobium sp.
CTTGTTACCGTGTAATCGCTATCGAGAGCTTTAACCGCGTTCTCCACATCAGCAGAGATAGCCCCCGTGCCTCCAAGGATGTAAACCGTTCCTGCCGCACCATTTAAAGACCTGTTTATCTCATCTTTAGCAGCGCCGTCAAGCGACGTTGAGGAAGTCAATAAAATCGGCGCGATTTTGGCATCGGCGAGAACACCTCCAGCCAACGCGTCCGGAAACATATCTTTGCGAGCAAGAACTACGTTATCTGCAGCAGCAGTTGCTGCATATTTTTTCACAGAAACCGCAACGGCCGTCTCAACTCTGGTCGCGCCGGAAAGCCGGGTTGTATATGTCGCGTAATCGGCAGAAGCCGGTAGCGCCATAACAACCATTGGCAATAACATAGCAATTGTAAGTATAATAGCTAATTTTTTTCTCATATTTACACCTCCTTTCAAGTGGGATAAATTTTTCAAATTATTATTCATTTATTTCCCCCCTTTCTTAAGGAGTTTGTTTTTCTTTTATATGCTAAAGCCCTTTAAAAACCGCGAATTTTAAATCGCGAAGTGTAAACAAAATTACTCCGCAACCCTCAATTTTCAATTTGGGCCTGTAGCCACATCTTTAAATTATAGATAATTATACTATATATCTGCAAAAAATCCTTCATTCTTCAGGAATTTAAATATATTTTACCTTATTATACGAATAATTTAAGTTAAAGATACGGTCTTTCGCAAAATTTTTTACAAAATAATTGGAAATTTCAAAATAAAAAGCTTTCTCAAAAACTAAACTGCAGCACTTACCGCAAACTTAGTATTTAAGAAGGCTTCATCTCAAACTACAATTTAGACAGTTCATATACAACATATGCTAGTTAAAGTCTTCATTAAAGTCAAGGAAAATTTAAGAAAACCAGAGATTGCTTCACTTCGTTCGCCGTGCCTACCGGCAGGCAGGCAATGACGGGTGGGCCTGAGATTGTTTCACTCCCGCCTGCCTACGTCTATGATGCCGTCAGGCATTGGCGGGCAGGTCATTCGCAATGACAGGGAGGGTCGCTACGCTCCATTGTAAAATCAAAGGGTATAGGGTAATGCCCTGCCTGCCGGCAGGCAGGGGGAAAGGGTAAAGTTAAATACGGAGACGTAGTTACGTGGCTACATAGAAACATGGTTAAAAGTTGGGAGCACAGGGTATGGAGTGTAATAAGACCAGCAATTTAGCCAAAGCGCAGCTCCTGTATCAGGCAAACTACCGCTTGTCCGCCTCTGGTGGGACTCCCCACTAAGAGACTCCCGACTAACAGGGTATAGGGGAAAGGGTAAAGTAAAATACGGAGATTGCTTCACTTCGTTCGCAATGACGGGTGGGCCTGAGATTGTTTCGCCGTGCCTACCGCCGTGCCTACCGGCAGGCAGGGCAGGCAGGCAATGACGAGGAAGAATTGCTTATTTCACCCCCACCCTAACCCTCCCCCGTCAAGGGGGAGGGAATTTAAGCTATCTGCCATAAGGCCCTCCAGAGGCGGACAGTCTTTATCTTCCCCCGTCAAGGGGGAGGGAAAGAATAAGGGGAATTCAGCTTCTAACCCTTAGCCCCTCCAGAGGCGGGCAGGCATCTGCCATCAGTTAATTTGTATAGAGCTGGATTTGCTTTAAGTTGAAATCAACAATTTTTTAACCACATCGATAAAAATTTTAGCGTTCTTAAGCATCTCTTCGGCTGCATCTTTTGAAAACTCACCGTAATAATCAGCGTTCTCCCGTAAAATCTTACCAAATTGAAGAGCTTCGACTAATTTGTGGTCTATGAGTCTCTTCTCGACAAACAGGGCCCTTATGCTCTCAACTAAACAATAATGACTTCTTTCCCGAAAACCTTTGGAGTAAAGTAAAGCTCTCGCCGAATGGAACATGGAGTAATATGCTTGAATTATACTCCATTTAAAATTGCCTTCTTTAAAGCTACTTTGAGAAGCATCATAGTCAAATTTAGCTTGACTGATTTCTTTTGAAACAAGCTTTTTGGCTCTCTCAAAGATAATAATCTTCTTTTTCTTAAGACATTCATCAAATTCTCTACTCATTTTCCCTCTCCCAAAGCACCAAACCCCTCTCAATTTCATCATAAAAAATCGGGTCCTTCTTTTTCAAGGAAGGAACATCTATCGGTTTCTTGACAATCAATTGAATTTTCTCAGCTAATTGGCTATCACTAACGATGTCGAGAATTTTTCTAGGGTTGTTACTTAAAACAAAAAGATCAAAATCGCTTTCTTCAATATTTGTCCCGGAAGCAGCACTGCCAAAAAGAACAACTTTTTGGCTAACGCTCTTTACCTTAGCAAGAAGTGGATCAAGTATAATCAGGTTTGCAATTAGCTTAAGTTGCCTGATAAGTGGATTTTTTAAATCAACCGTATAAAAAGACATTTTGCCCCGTTTTTCAACCACCACCAGATTATCCTCAGCTAAATCTTTCAAAGCAAAATTAATACCGGCACGGCTGACATTTGTTGCCTCTTTAATTTCCTTTTCTGTATATTTATAAGTAGGATTGGAGATTAAAAAGAAAAGAATTTTGTGATAGTTGGTAAAAAATAGTTTCTCTTTTACACTCATTTTATTTAACCTCATTCTAATATATTAGATTTAAGTCTATTATATTAGAACATCAAGACACCGTCAACTAAATGTAAAGGGCAGCCCTTAGTCAGCTACCAGCCTCCAGTCGCCAGCCTCCAGCGAAAAACTAAAAATAAAAAATAAAAATGTTAAAAGCAGCCCTTTAAGATCAGCCATTAGCCCAGAGATTGCTAAGTCGCTACGCTCCATTGGAAAATGTAAAATCAAAGGGTATGGGATAATGGGGAAAATTAAACACGGAGATTGCTTCACTCCCGCCTGCCGGTAGGCAATGAGACCCTATTCGTCATCATGAACCCGAAGGGCGTGGTGATGATCTTGAGATTGCCGCGCTTCGCTCGCAATGACGGAGATGGTTATTCCCACTTCCTCGCAATGACAGAATAATAACCTTACGTTCCTCCCGCCTGCCTACGTCTATGATGCCGTCAGGCATTGGCGGGCAGGTCGTTCGCAATGACGGAGATGGTTATTCCCACTTCCTCGCAATGACAGAATAATAACCTTACGTTCCTCCCGCCTGCCTACGTCTATGATGCCGTCAGGCATTGGCGGGCAGGTCGTTCGCAATGACGGAGATG
>NZ_JAUSCH010000078.1 GCF_030651595.1 Candidatus Oleimmundimicrobium sp.
AGCCCCTACGCGCTATACGCTAAAATGCGAGATACGATTCACAAGATGCTAAATACTAACGACTAATTAAGATGGAGGGAAATATGAAAGAATATATTTTAGTTATCAATCCCGGCTCAACTTCTACCAAAATAGCAATATTCAATCAGGAAGGAAAAGAGATTTTTAGCAGGTCTATCACCCATTCCATAGAAGAACTTTCTCAATTTAAATCTCTGTTAGAACAAGGTCCAGTCAGAAAAAAGATAATTTTGGATACCTTAAAAAAGGAAAACATAGAATTTAATTCAATAAAAACGATTATAGGACGGGGCGGTGTATTAAAACCTTTAGAGGCCGGGACTTATGAGGTTAACAACAAACTTATAAATGACTTAAAAAATTCTCCCATTGAGCATGCCTCTAACCTGGGGGGAATTATTGCCCATGAAATAGCTGAAAAAATCGATGTCCCTGCCTATATCGCTGACCCGGTATCGGTTGATGAATTTGCCGATATCGCCCGGATATCCGGGCTAAAAGGAATAGAAAGGAAATCTTTGCTTCATACTTTAAATATCCGGGCCAATGCTTTCCGTTATGCTAGAGAACAAGGGAAAAAGTTCGAGGAAATAAATCTTATTGTAGCCCATTTGGGTGGAGGGATATCTATTGCCCCCATTATGAAAGGGAAAATTGTTGATGTAAATAACGCCAATGACGGAGGACCTTTTTCGCCTGAGCGAAGCGGTTCTCTCCCTAATAAGGCTTTAATTCATCTGTGTTATTCTGGTAAATATTCAGAAAAAGAATTATACAAGTTAATTACCAATCAGGGCGGGCTTGTTTCTTATTTGGGCACTAATGATACAAGAGAGGTAATGAAGAAAATTGAGCAAGGTGATAATTATGCCAAGCTTATTTTTGAGGCAATGTGTTATCAAATCGCCAAAGAAATTGGGGCAATGGCTGCAGTATTAAAAGGAAAAGTTGAAGCAATCATTCTTACCGGAGGCATAGCCCATAATGAAATTTTAGTAAACAAGATAAAAGAACGAGCGGGTTGGATAGCTCCAGTTGTAGTTTATCCAGGAGAAGAAGAAATGAAGGCCTTGGCCCAAGCAGTGATAAGAGTAATAAATGGGGTAGAAAAAGTAAAAACATATTCTTAAAATCAAATTTTAATTTTAATTTTGGCTTTTACAGTGTCGTTTCCATATCTTATGTCATTCCCTCGAAAGAGGGAATCCATCATTGTAGGGGCATATTGCAATATGCCCTTGTTTATGGATTCCGTATCAAGTGCGGAATGCCATAATATTTTTTCTTTAAAAGTCAAGGTAGGGGTCGGATTTATCCGACCCGTTATCCTTATATTATACCAGGAGGTTTGAAGATGATAAAAAGCTTTAAAGAATTATTTGCCAATTTAAAAACTAAAGGAAGAGAAAAAATTATTGTTGCCGGTGGAGAAGACATCGAAACCTTGAAAGCCCTGAAAGATTGTTACGATTACGGATTCGGAGAGGGAATTTTAGTGGGAGATAAAACAGAAATTGAAAAATCCATTTCTATGTTAGGAGAAAGTTATTTTGTAAAAGAGGTTATCGGAGCAAAAGATGATGAAGATAAAGCTCGAAAGGCAGTAGAAAGAGTAAAAGAAGGAGGGACACTCCTTAAAGGGAAGATTAAAACTGCTACGCTTTTAAAGGCGGTGTTAAATAAAGAGTGGGGTTTAAGGACTGATAAAATCGTCAGTGATGTTTTTATCTTTGAAGATAAAAGAGAAAAGAGTCCCAAATTGGTATTAATGAGTGATGGAGGAGTAAACCTCAAACCAGATGTGAAGACCTTAGTTGCAATTATAAATAATGCCGTTGAAGTTGCTCATAAACTGGGAATAGAAATTCCCAAAGTCGCTCTTTTGGCTGCAGTAGAAACTATAAATCCCGATATGGAAGAGACCATTAAAGCAG
>NZ_JAUSCH010000079.1 GCF_030651595.1 Candidatus Oleimmundimicrobium sp.
TCAGCATACAGCTAAAAATTTAAAACTAAAAGCGAAAAACCATAATTCAAAACTCAAAACCTTTTTTTCGCATAAAGTATTGTTTTTAATGTAGGGGTCGAATTTATTCGACCCGTGTTTTACGGGATTGATAAATCAAGCCCCTACATAATGAAAACTGATAACTTACAACCTATATTTTCAACAGGTAAACTGGTTAACCGGGTAACTAAATAATCTTGTAACTTGCCTTTTTCGTCAACCAGCTAACCAGGTAACTAACTAACCAACTAACCAATAAGCTAACGAATCAAATTAGTTTATAAAACTATTTCTTAATAAATCCTTCGTAATGCCTCATCAACATGTGTGATTCTATTTGTTGAACAGTTTCCAAAGCTACTCCTACCATAATTAATAAAGATGTTCCTCCGAAAGAGAAAGTGGTAATTCCTGTAACTTTTATTAAAATATTAGGCAGAATGGCAATTATGGCCAAAAACAATGCACCACTTAGAGTAATTCGAGTCATTATATGATCGATATAAATAGTAGTATTTTTCCCTGGTCTTATTCCGGGGATAAAACCTCCATACTTTTTCATGTTATCCGCCATATTGGCTGGGTTGAAGGTAATTGCTGTATAAAAGAAAGTAAACACTACAATTAAAAAAGCATACAAAATTAGATATAATGGCCTTCCCGGAGAAAGAGCCTCAGACATACTTCTCATAAAAGCTAAATTCTGAAAAAATTGTGCAATGGTAGCTGGAAAAAGCAATATTGCAGAGGCAAATATTATCGGAATAACTCCAGCTTGATTTACTCGTAAGGGGATGTGGGTCCCTTGTCCACCATACATTCTGCGACCTATAACTCTTTTTGCATACTGAACCGGTATTCTTCTCTGACCTTTTTGAATGGCAATAACTCCCCCAATAACAACTATAGAAATTATGAGTAAACTTACAAATGGCAAAATACCAATTTCTCCAACTTGTAAAAGTTTAGTGGTTTGCACGATCTGAGAAGGAATTTGTGCGATAATTCCAGCAAAAATAATTATAGAAATCCCATTACCGATACCAAAATCAGTAATTTCTTCACCTAACCACATTAAAAAGCAAGTCCCGGCGGTAAGAGTAATTAATAATAGAAATCTGAAACCCAATCCTGAAATC
>NZ_JAUSCH010000080.1 GCF_030651595.1 Candidatus Oleimmundimicrobium sp.
TCAAACCCCAATCTCAATCTCAGCGGCATTTACACGCATTTCGCGACAGCCGACGAGGACGATTTGTCGTTTGCTTACGAGCAGATTGAAAACTTCAACCGCTTCCTTGATACCTCGGGTATCAAAGGGCGAAAGGATGTCATCGTTCACGCCGCCAACAGCGCCGCGGCGATGAAGATGCCGGAGGCGCATTACGATATGGTTCGCTGCGGCATAGCTATGTACGGCTACTATTCGCGCTCCCAGAGGAAACCGGCCATCGAGCTTTCGCCGGTTATGGAACTTCAGGCGCCGATCGTGCATCTCAAACGCATACCCGCCGGACGCTCCGTCAGCTACGGACGTTCATACTTCACCACGCGCGACACGCTTTCGGCCATCATACCGTTTGGCTATTCCGACGGCTATTCGAGGGCGTTTTCAAATGCCGCCTGCGTGCGTATCGGCGAAAAATTCGCGCCGGTTATGGGCAGGGTGTGTATGGATCAGTTTATGGTTGACGTAACCGACATACCCTCGACCAAGGTCGGCGACTGGGTTACGATAATCGACAGCGACCACAAATCGCCCGCGGGCGTTTACCGCCTTGCCGACATCGCCGGCACGATTTGCTATGAGATACTTATATCACTGCACCACCACCTTATGCGGGTTGTAGTGCGATAAACTGCCGCTGGAATAATATGACTTTACTACTTATAATATACGCTATCGCGATTATAGGCGTAGGCTTTTTTGACTATTCGCGGGTGAAGAACTTTGACGATTTCATCCTTGCCGGACGCAAACGCGGCACAATGCTTGTTGCCGCTTCGATACTCGCAAGCGTGATAGGCGCATCGGCTACTATCGGGGTTGTTCAGCTTGCCTTCACGAAAGGGGCGAGTGCCGTGCTGTGGCTTGGCAGCGGGGCGGCGGGGCTGCTTGTCGCGGCGGTATTTGTCGTCCGCAGGATACGCGATACCGGTGCAAGGACGCTGGCCGATGTCGCTCAAACGCTGATAGGCACAAACTGCGCAAGACTCATCACCTTCATAATCATAATCGCATGGACGGGCATAATCGCCGCCCAGTATATCGCGGCGGCAAAGATAGTCGCGAGCTGCTGCGATATGAGCTATGCCGCGTCGCTGCTCATCACGGCGGGCATAATAACCGCCTATTGCGCCGCGGGCGGGCAACTGTCCGTACTCAAAACCGACCTCATCCAGTTTCTATTCATAATCGTCGGGTTGGCACTTACGCTGTTTT
>NZ_JAUSCH010000081.1 GCF_030651595.1 Candidatus Oleimmundimicrobium sp.
TTCTTGAAGTACCGCTTGTTGCAGATGATGATCAGCCGAAGGAGCGACCACATCGTATTGCGGATTTCCTGACTGAGCACATGGCGCTCAGCCTTGGGAAATTGCCGCAACACGACATAGCCGTATGAGATCATGTCCTCACATTTACGGCGGATTTTAAGGTCTTCCACCGCACCCTCCCTCGTCGGTTCAAGGCAAGGGGCGGGCTATCGCCCACCCCAGCAGAATTCAGGTGATCAGATGTCAGATCACGAAAGCGGGCCGGAAGCCGATGATCGTGCCCGAGTGCGAACGCGCGCTGTTCAGGTTGAGGGCGAAGACCCCGGCACTCGCGCCGATGAGCCAGTGGCCCCCACGGATCGGCAGTCGCTCGCCCTCGTTGCGCATATAGAACCGCCCGCGCTCGATCGCGGTGTCGTGCGGGAACATGCCCAGAAGCTTCAGCAGGTTCGGCACCGTCACGCCGCCAGCGGCCGTCAGGTCCTTGTATTGCTGCGAAGCCGAAGTGCTGCCATCTGACTGGCTGGTCACCGAGGTGGCGAGCTGCGGGCTGCCCGCGCCTGCGGTGCCGGTGGCATTCCATTTCAGGGTGCCGGAGGTGCCCGGCGTCACCAGGGTGCCATTGGGCATGATAGCCCGCCAGAGCGTGCTCGCGGCGGAATGGTCCGCGCCGGTGGCGGCGGCATTGTTGTCGGGGATGATCTGGATCTCACCATCCACCAGCCGCAGGCCGCGCTGCCACTCCCAGACGTTGCCGGTCAGATCGGCGATACCGGCCGGGGAATTGTCGTGAAACCAGCTGGCCGGGCCAGAGCCGGTCAGGGTGCGTGACGTGCCTTCATTGAGGCCAGGCGCAAGCCCGTCCTGCCGCCGCCCGGTCTCGTATTTCTGGGCGTGATCGCGGCCATAGTCGGTGTTGCCGCGCGGCATGAAGCCGTTCTTCCAGCACCACAGCGCCACGGCTGACCATTCGGCATTGGTCATCATGTGCCAGCCCGGCCCCTTCACGCTGCAGCGCGCATCGGCAGTGTCGAAGTTGATCGATGCGGTCGGGTCCTGCCCCGGCATCGAAAGGGCGTGGTTGTCGTGCACCCGCGCCAGAAACTTGCCGACGAAGATCTCGGATTTCT
>NZ_JAUSCH010000082.1 GCF_030651595.1 Candidatus Oleimmundimicrobium sp.
TGGATGTTCACCGGTTCGGAGCGCGCCGGCCGCCGTGCCGCCGCCATCCAGAGCCTGCTGGCCACCGCCAAACTGAATGGCATCGAACCCGCCGCCTGGCTCAAGGATACGCTGGAAAAACTACCCACCTGGCCCAACAGCCGGATCGATGAGCTATTACCCCTCGGCGCCTCAACCCGAGTAAAGGTGGGGCGGCTGGACGCTTACGAACGAGGAGTTCGGTACCAGCCAGTATCTGATTGACGTTTTCCAGATCGGGGTTGGCTTCCAATACCAACCCCAACGCCCGTGGCGTCGCTACCACCCCTTGGGACAACAAGATCGACTCAAGGGTCTCGCCTGACACGACGGTGTGGTTGGCCAGGGTTAAGTCAATCTGTCTCTCTCGCAGCTCGCTAGGCAAGCTAACTAAACCGTAGCTGTCACGGACCGAGGCCGGCCCTAGTTGCTGGGCCTGGACATGCGCCTGAGCAAACCCCAGGACTAAGGCAAGCATGACTCTACTGCGCATGAAGCACCTCCCTGTTGAGGCAGAGCGTTTTCCCAGATACCAGACTGAGGATAGTCGCCCCGCTATACATGTCACGCCCTATAGCCGGCGGATAAGGTTCGTAAACGCCACCAACTCACGAGCCCTACAGCAGGACAACGGGGACTAAGCGGGCATGATCGAATGCGCTTTGCTTAGCCCAGTCATACCTTCTGCCCGTCATCCTCCATGCATGTTCGCTGGTGTTACCAGCAGCATGCCCAGGCAGTCGAGACCTTCGAGACTGCGGTGCGGTTCATCGCACTGGTTGCTTTGTTACTCCAGCGCATGTCGCGCCATCCACCCAACCCACGAGGGACATCCTCCCTTGCGGGCGGGAGTCCCTTTTTCATCAAGGAGTCTCCAATGGATACCCAAGCCATCCGCGCACAAATGCCCGTTCTGGTCGCCGGTCATGTACCCCGCAATGTCCGCACCTTCAAGTTCAAAATCTTCGACGGACAACCCAAGGTCTCGACGTGGGGCTTCCACATCGACCCCAAACCGTTCGAGGGCAAGGTGATCGCCGACACCGGCGACGCCATCGTCGTCAAGATCGGTCGGGCCGAATTCGCCGTGCTCGATCGCGCGCTGGTGACCGAAGTGCCTGTTGAGGGTGCCAAGGTGCAGGTCCAGCCGTATGCCCGACGCCGTTTCGACGGTCTGCGCGCGGACACGCCGGAAGAACTCACTGAGTACGCTGCTGACGGCACGCCCTTCACCCTGCAGACGCATGTCCTCGGTTCAGCACCCGCCAAACTGCCGATCCCACAGCCGCGCTGCCCGGAGCTGCAGGAACTCATCAACCAGCTCGAACAACTGCCTGCTCCCGATGGTTTTCGCCGCGTCACCCACTTGCTGGTGGATGCCGGTGCACGGGACTTTTCCGTTATCGATCCGCTACCCGAGGACATCATCAAGACACCGCCGACGATCAGCTTCACCGTTGCCACGGAGAAGTTCCAAGGGCAGGTCACCCTGCTGTACGACCGCGCCGATGACCTTTATGTGATCGAGCTGAACCGCGATGGAGAACTCGTCGAACGCATCGACAAAGTGTTCTTCGACTCGCTCGGCGAAACGCTGGAGCAATTGATCGACGACGGTAGTTGGCGGCGCATCCGCGTGCAGTGCCTGTCTGGAAGCAAGCCCACCCTGCACTGACCGTACCGCTTCTCGCCCTTGCGGCGAGAAGCCCCTCATCCGTAAATCAGGAGATCACATCATGTCTCTACGATTCAAAGGTGCGGACCTGCGCCCCGTGCTTGCCGAAGCGGTTGCCAACCAGTGCCGCGTGGTCCTGGCCAAAGACCAGGGCGTGTACTTCCTTGCCGAGCGCGGCGAACGCCGGCCCGATGGACGTCAGGCACTGATCGCCTACGCGGTTGGCTGCAATCCAGATATCGATCTATTCGATGACTGGTGGGAGTTGGCCCTCGCCGAGCTTGGCGGCGATGACTTCGGCGAGCATTTCGACCCAAAATCCACGGTGTTCACCCGTATCCTGAGCAGCGAGGACGACCTGGAGCTGTACGCTACCGCCACCCACCTGTCCATCAAGCCAGTACCGACGACGTCAGGCGGCAACTGACCCTCTCCTACCACAGCCCCCGTTCGCGGGGGCTTCTTCTGTTCGCACCGCCCCACGATCGTGCACGCGCCGTCTCCAGGCCGCACCAGCCCCCTTCGCTGGCTGACGCCGGCCTGCCCTAGGAGACGTCCGCATGCGCGACCCGTTCAAGATCGACCACCCCACCTGCATCAGGTTCAACGGCGGCCGCACCGTGCCTACATGCTCTGGTGCGTGCTGCAGACCAACAACGGATTACCCACGGACACCATGGTCTGTTTCGCCAACACCGGCAAGGAAGTAGAGACCACCTTGTGCTTCGTGCGCGACTGCGCCGAACGCTGGCAGGTGCCCATCCACTGGCTGGAATACCGGATCACGGAAGCCGGCTTCACAGTGGTTGATTTCGACACAGCCAGCCGTGAGGGGAACCGCCCTAGGCGCTGATCCGCAAGCGCCAGTACCTGCCGAACCCGGTGGCCCGCGGCTGCACCACCAGCCTGAAGATCCGGCCAATGCACAAGTTCGGGCGCGAGTTCGGCTGGACCGAGTGGGACCAGTTCATCGGCACCCGCGCCGACGAACAGCGCCGCGTCGCCAAGATTCGGGCTCGCGGCCATTCCACGGAGTCTGCCAACGAACTCATGTGCCTGCCGCTGGTCGACGCCGGCGTCACCGTATGCGACGTGACCGCCCTCTGGCAGGCCCAACCCTTCGACCTGGAGCTGCTGATCGTCAACGGCCGCACGCTCGAAGGCAACTGCGACCTGGATTTCCTCAAGCCCCTTGATCAGCGCCTGGCGCTGATCAAGGCCAGACCAGAGGCGGCCGACTGGTGGGCGCGCATGGAGGCGCTGAACCTCGCCAGTAAGCCCAGCGGTGCCCGGTTCCGCGCCGACTGCCCCAGCTATGCAAGCCTGGCGCGCTTTGCCGCCAGCCAAAGTGATCTGTTCGATTCCGCCGACGAGCCCATCTCCTGCCATTGCAGCGATCGACGAATGCGATCACCCGCCATTGCCTATTCCCCCTGGCCGAGGGATTCGCGTAGCGCCAGGCTAACCCCATGTTCCGCTGACGTCGTCAGCGACATGCCAGGCAGCTTCGGTCTTCAAGGCTGCCCACGGTTTCCGCCGTGTGACCGACCCCGTTCGCACCGCATCCCTCGCGCGAACGACTACCGGATTTCCGGTGGTGGATGCAGATGTTCCTCAACCCACCGCGGGGTTACGCACCTCCCCGCTCTGGGTCGGTGTGTCTCCGTGTTCTTGTTCCCAAGTCAGGAGATTCACCATGACCAGCACTACTTCCAGCCCGAAGTCGTACTTCGACATCCATACCTCGGGCATCGGCTACATCCAGCGTGTCCGCGAAGTACCGGTAAAGGGTGGCCGCAAAGCCACTTCCTTTCTCGCATGCACCGTGGCAGCGCTCGTCGGGCCTGCACAAAACCCAACCCGGCGCTACTTCGACGTGCGAGTTTCCGGCGCCGAAGCCAAGCAACTCGTCCAGCCCTACATCGGCATCGATGATCCCCAGCAACGGCCGCTGGTTCGCTTTCGTCTCGGCGACCTGTGGGTCGATCCATTTCGTCGGCCCTCGGGCGATCCGGCAGCCAGCATGAAGGCCCGGCTACTCAAGGCCGAGTTGCTGGAACGCAG
>NZ_JAUSCH010000083.1 GCF_030651595.1 Candidatus Oleimmundimicrobium sp.
AAACAGCAAGACCCCCCCCAACAATTATAAACCCTCAAACTACCCTATAAACTTTTCTGGGTGTGCTGGCTGGCCGAGTTATTTCCCGTCCTTCCTTTGGGGTTTTTAAGGACCCCCGTCAGGACAGGAATAACTCTACTCCCTCGTTTGCCTTGCTGTTTTTTTTGCCCACGCCTTATGCTTTCATCTTTTTCCCTTTTGCTCCTTACGGAGCGTTTCGGATGGGCTACCAGGCAGGAAGCCGAAGGGTAGCTTTTGCCCGAAACGCAGTGAAGGGAAAAAGATAGCAAGCGGGAACCTCACTTCGTGAGATTCTGCTTGCCCTCTTCGAGGGGAAAACAGGGATAAAGTCCTGTTTAAGAAGATAATAAAATATAGTTGTTTTTAGCATAAAACAACTACATTTATTTAATGAATAGTATTATTTAAGATAATTAGCAGATAATCAATTTAAAATATAGTTACTATGGCAACTATCAACGTATATGAGTAGATGCCTGGGATGGGGAAAATGTGGCTTGTGAAGATCATTTTTGCCAGGGAGCAAAAATGAAAAGAACCGGTTGATATCGATTGAAATTCATTGAGCAAAAAAACTAAGAAAATTCATTTCCCTTTCTATTTTTTTGGAAACAGGTAGCCACTTTAAGGCTTTAAAATATCTGGAACACCAAGGTCTTTGCATATCTTACGGCATAGGTTCTCCTTGATATCGGGGTGTCGGGGAACAGTTGACGCCTTGCCATTTTTGAAATTTCTGTAAAGCGTATGGCTACCCCCTTCACGGACAAAGGAGCAGCCGTTCTTTTCGAGGTGTTTGACCAGCTTGTTTCTTTTCATCAGAAGCTAAACGACATGGTTTGGGTTATCATCTTCTTAGTTCTGCCCTTACTTACTGTCGCCCTCATCTCCTCAAATACTAGATTCACGGCATCTGCAAGGTTTTCCTTTGCCTCCTCGATGGTTTCCCCTTGGGTGTTTATCCCCTGTATTTCCTGTACGTATGCAATAAATCCGCCCTCTTCGCAGGGTTCAAAAACAGCCGTCATCTCAATGTTTTTCATAACTTATTTTTTGCAAAGTTAATGTATTTTTTCCCTTTTGCTCCTTGACTTAATTAGATTTACCCGGTGTGTAAATCAGTTTCCAAAGGAAAGCAAGATGGAATCAGGCTACACCTGATCCCGTTATCAGGATACTCCTGATATTCAATTAATTACAAAAATGTCATGGTGCACTTTTTGGGCGAAAATGTTACCTTTTAAAAAAACATGATTGATTATCAGCGTATTGGAATTGAAAAATAACTATAAAATAGCTATTTTTCAATTCCAAAATCTTCCCTCAGAATCTTTCGGGTAGTGTTGACCAGGTGTTTAGCTTCCATCTCGTTACTGACGTACTTCTCATAGATCGGGCGGAACTTTGACCAGGCGTTTGATAATTGACCCTTGTCAGAGAGCTGGTCAGCTATACGCATAGCGTAGTCATTGAACATGGAAGGAAAAGAGATCATCAGGAAATTATAAATATTAGGATAAAGCCCCTTTTCAGCGTTTTTAAGCTTAGGATCGTTTTGGAACATGGAAAAGTATATCCAGTTAAACGAACGGCTCTTAATCTTCTTTAAATCGTACTCAAACCAAACGTCAGCACTTTCCTTGAGCTCTTTCTTCGCTACGTCTAAAACTTGGTCTCTTAATTTGTTTATGTCTTTATATTTTTTTTCGACATAAAGCATTTTTTTAAACTCATCCAGAGCCATATTAAACCCGCCCTTGTCCTTCCACCTGCAGCAGAGTTCGTAAAGGCGTTTAGAATGCTTTGATTTTAGGCTAATAGCAATTGTTTTTTGGATTACAGTAAACCCGCCCCCTCCACTATCCCCCGCACCGATGTACAGCAGAACAGGCAGTGTCATTTTTGGAATCTCCACACGGATAAACCTTGCACCCCTCTCTCTTGTAACGCTTGCTATTATTGCCGTTGTAGTGTCGTTCATTTTTCCGTTTTTCCCCTTCCAGTCGTAATGGATTGGTCTTTTCATCATCTCTTCAGCTTCTTTCTGAACGTAGCTGTAATGTTCCGCATCGGTTATTTTTTCGAGGTCTAGCACGTACTCCCGCCCCCCATCAAAGAGTAAAGGTTGATAAGACATTTCATTTTGCAAGGCATCAATTATGCCGTAAACAATATTTTTTTGTATTGCCGTCCATTCATACCGAGCATTAGTAATGCGGTTGGGTTGAATGATTGAGAGGGAATCTTGCTTTTCCATATGGATTATTTTTACAAATATATGGAAACGTATTAATAAAACAAATAATACGTTATAGCAGGTAGATAACAACAGAAAAGTACGTTTTCAGCAACAGAAAAGTACGTTTTGCTCTTTTAAAAGCAACAGAAAAGTACGTTTTCGTTTCTGTGGCACCTTATTCCATGGGCTCCAGCGACGCTGTACAATGAAGAAGTATTCAACAATCTTCTTCAATAAGAAGAAGTTTTTAGGATGAAATCCAAAGCAAGACCGCAAGGGTAGGAGGTTTCAGAACAACGAGAAGAAAAAATGAAAAGAAAAAAGAAACAAAGAAAAATCCCCGGCGGCGGGCGTTTTCATAACTACTTGATATATAGGTATATAAAAATTTTACAGCTAATATCTCACCAGAGATCCCCGGCAGGAACAGATTTTTTCATAATTTATCAGTCAGTTCTCTTATAATTTGTTCTTTTAATCGCTTCTTGATTTCAGGTGCTTCTTGTTGCAAATACTCAAGTCCAAAAAATAGATTGCCTTGTTTCCTATTTTGTCTTGGCTCAATGCTTTCAATAAGTATTGCTTCTAAAATATCACCTAAATGTTGGACCGTAATTTTATCTAATTTGATGTCGTTTAAAAGTTTGCCGGTTTCATTTACTGGATAAAAACCGAACCAAGAAAACCTGTCCCACCGTCCGCCAAGTCGATCATTCGTGTGATTTTTCAAACGCTGTCCAAGCGGTTGATCAATAGCTTGTCCAATGTAAATGGTTTCTCTACTGTCATGAAGCAAATAAATACCGATTTGGTCTTTGAAGTTTACTTCTGATGCTCCAATTTGTTGAATTCCCAGCAAATCAGGTGTTGTTTTCCAGTAAACAAGATTTCTGTTCCAATAAATGCCAAAAGCATTAATAATTTTATAGCGTTCTTTTGTCGTTTTTTGAGTAGTAACCATTTCCGCTTCTGTTTCTTCAGTCACAAGCTGGGCTCTGTCGTCAAGAAATTTTCTTAGAATATAAATTCCTTTGTCAACCTTGGCAAAAATGGATTTTTCTTTGTTTGTGTTAATGTCAGTTGTTATGACTGCGCTAACAGTGTCAAGTGGCGTTGCACCCAAGGATTTTCTGTAATCCCTTTCAGCAATTAGTTCTGCAATGTCCGTGTAGTGAAGTGCTTTTTTCTCATCTTCAAAAACTTTTACAATTGCTTCTTTCCATTTTAATTCTGCCATAGCTTTTATTTTGGAACAAAATATATTCAAATATACAGCTTTTAACTTTTATCCCCGCCGTGCTCCACCGTCCCAAAAAAACAATGAGAAGAAAAATCAAACAGCAAGACCCCCCCCAACAATTATAAACCCTCAAACTACCCTATAAACTTTTCTGGGTGTGCTGGCTGGCCGAGTTATTTCCCGTCCTTCCTTTGGGGTTTTTAAGGACCCCCGTCAGGACAGGAATAACTCTACTC
>NZ_JAUSCH010000084.1 GCF_030651595.1 Candidatus Oleimmundimicrobium sp.
AGAATTCGCCTAATTGATTTCAACGACAAAAAGCATTTTAATCAAAATATTAGAAAAGATATTAAAGATTTTTATAAAACACAAAACTGTGTAATGTTGGGTGTAAATGGTAATTCCGAAAATACAAAAATCGAAATTGATCATAAAGATGGAAGGAAAGAAGATCATAGAATTTCTAATCCTCAAAATCAACAATTGTCAGATTTTCAACCTCTTACAAAAGCAGCAAATGATATTAAAAGACAAATTTGTAAAAGGTGTAAAGAAACAAATAAAAGATGGCGTGCTAAAAATATAAAAGGAAATCCATATGATTTTTATGTTGGAGACGAAAACTATTCCGAAGAATTAGGGTGTAAAGGATGTTATCAATATGATCCTGTTGAATACAGAAAAGTGGTAGTTAAAAAAATTAGCGAATTATCGGCAAAAGAAGCTGTAGATGTTGTCTTTAAAAAATTATATCCTGAAGATTAGTTATCTTTTAAATTTTAATTGAGGTAAATTATGAATTATATTGGATCAAAAAAATCACTCTTACAATTTCTAGAAGAATCAATTTATCAAATAGTTGGTAAAAATAATTTTACTTTTTTAGATTTATTTGCAGGAACTGGTATTGTCGGACAATATTTTAAAAGCAAGGGACACAAAGTTATTGCCAATGATTTACAATATTATAGCTTTGTTCTTAATAAAAACTATATTGAAAATCATCAAGTTTTAAAATTTATAGGACTAGAGAAGAATTTAAAAGATTTGAAAAATATAGACTTTGAGAAAAGAGCTGATTTTGTCTGTAAATTTTTAGATAATTTAGAACTAAAAGAAGGTTTTATTTATAAAAATTATTGTTTAGGTGGAACAAAAGACAAAGAATTTCAAAGACAATACTTTTCTGATGAAAATGGCAAAAAGGTAGATACAATAAGAGAAAAAATAGAAGACTGGAAAAAAGAAAAGCAAATTAATGATAATGAATACTATTTTTTACTTACTACTCTTCTTGAAAATATAGATAAAGTTGCAAATACTGCTTCAGTTTACGGAGCTTTTTTGAAACAATTAAAAAAATCGGCACAGAAAGAATTTTCTATGCAACCAGCACATTTTGTACTCAATGATAATGAGCATGATGTTTATAATGAAGATATTGAGACTTTAGTAGAAACAGTACAAGGAGATGTTTTATATCTTGATCCACCATATAATCATAGACAATATGCTCCAAATTATCATTTATTAGAGACCATTGCTAAGTACGACAATCCGAAGATAAAAGGAAAAACTGGGCTTAGAGATTATTCAAATCAAAAGTCAAAATTTTCACAAAAAAAAGAAGTACTTAAATCTTTTGAAAATATAATTCAAAAAGCAAATGTAAAATATATTTTTTTAAGCTATAACAATGAAGGTTTAATGACAGAAGAAGAAGTAAAAACAATTATGTCTAAAAGAGGTAAATATGGGATATTCAAAAAGGAATATAGCAGGTTTAAGGCAGATAAAACAGAAAATAGAAACCATACAGCAAATTCAGTAGTTGAGTATTTACATTATGTTGAATGCAAATAAGGAGTTTTGAAAAATGGAATTCACCCCCAGCCCCTCTTCCATTTTTCAAAACAAAAAAATCAAATACAATAATAAAAAGCCCACCAAAAACGGAATAATATGGATAAATTTTTCAAAAATACGCAAGGCACGTTGCACTCTCACTCCGCTATCGCTCCGTTCGGCTCGCCTAACACAGTATATGCGGTTCCGCTACGCTTCACCCAAATTGCTCCGCAACTTAAGATATGCCGATACGTTATCTGAAATTGCGTTTTTTAACAGAAGGGCAAAAATACTTAAATTCAAGACAGTTTTCCTAAATAAAACAAAAGCATCAAGTTCTTAATCTCGATATTTCAAAAGAACGTCAAAAACAAGCCCCGATCCTTTATTCTTTTTCGTATTTTAATAGCTATCGACCGATGTTCGTTTCTTTTTCTTTAACTAGACGGGAGAGTTCTTCGGCCTCGAGTTCTTCCAGCTTTATGTATTCGCCACCACAGGCGTTCGCTAAATCTTTGGCAAGCCCGAGGTTTAGGAAATCGTTTTCAGTGTCGATAACCAAGCTTTTTATTTTTGCTTCGGCGATCCTTTCCGCGATTTCCCTGGCTTCCTCAACGGCATTTTTTTCGTTTATGGAGACGTTTGCTTTCCCGTCGGTTATTAACACCATAAGAGGAAGGGTTTTCTTGTTCTTGGCCAGTTCCTTCTCAAAGGTTTCAAGAGCCAGGGTCAATCCGTGGGCTAAAGGGGTCTTTCCTCCCGTGGGAAGCTTTTTGAGATAATTTTGAGCGTTCTCAACGTTATCCGTTAACGGAAGCAGAAGCTCCGCGCCCTTTCCCCTGAAAGTTATAAGTCCAACCTTATCTCGTCTTTGGTAGGCATCAACGAGGAGCGAAAGGACGGCTCCTTTCGCAGCCACCATTCTCTCTTTTGCGCCCATGGAGCCGCTGGCATCGGTCACAAAGAGCATGGCTGAACCAACTTTCTTTTCCCGCACCTTCTGGCGCAAATCCGATTTCTCTATTTTTAAACCGGCTTCCCCGTTTTTCTTTCCACCATTTCTGATGGCGGCAGCTCGTATCGTTGCATCGAAGGCGATGTCGGTTGTTTTGTCTTTTGGGATGACGCTTCGAACATATCTCCCCGATTTTGACTCCGTGACGCTTTTTGCTCTTCTTCCTCCGGTTGCGCGGGGGATCTTATCTTTTGGAATTTTGATTTCCTTCGTTTTAAAAGGGGCGCCAACGTCAAAAGTTTTTGAAGATGAACCATCCGGAACCCCCTCTTGCTTTTCTTGATTTTCCGACGGTTCTTGCGGTTTTTCTTGCTCTTGCTCGGGCTTGCTTTGGTTTTCCTTATGCTTTTCGATGGTTTGCTCCAGCTTTTCCTGGTCCAACTTCTGCTCCTCAAAAGGCTTTCTCTTCATCCTGTGAGGCAGGGCGAGCTCAGCGGCTTCTTTCACATCTTTCTCGGTTACTTCCCTTCTTTGATGAAAGGCGGCGATAGTTTTAGCCGTCTTCATCATCACGATGTCGGCTCTGTGTCCGTGCACGCCCATCTCCACGCAGATTTCGGCTATTAAGTGCAGCATATCGTCGGATATCTCTGTCTTAGGCAGGAGTGCTTCGGCGGCCAGGACTTGACGGCGCAAATTTTCTTGAGTGTCTTCCCAGCGATGGCCGAAGGAATGGGGGTCGTTTTCATAGCTCATTCGCCTCTTAATTATCTCCACCCTTTCTTTTGTATCGTTTATGCCCTCGACTTCGACACAGAGGGCGAACCTGTCCAAAAGTTGTGGCCTTAAGTCTCCTTCTTCGGGGTTCATCGTTCCCACCAGTATAAAGTGGGCAGGGTGGGAGAATGAGACACTTTCCCTCTCGACGGTGTTGACTCCCATTGCGGCGGAGTCCAGCAGGATGTCAACTATGTGGTCATCGAGCAGGTTCACCTCGTCAACATAAAGGAAGCCGCGGTGGGAGTCCGCCAGAATCCCCGGCTCAAAACGTTTTTCGCCATGTTTTATCGCATGCTCTATATCAAGAGTTCCTACTACTCTATCCTCCGTGGCATTGATGGGGAGGGTAACCACCTTCATTTTCCGGTTGGAGAGGGGCAGTTTGTCTTCAATTAGCTTTTTTTCAAGACAGTGGGGGCACATTTCTGCTTCAGTGTGAGGGTTACAGCCAAAGGGGCAGCCCTCGACCACTTCTATTTCGGGCAAAAGGTCGGCAAGAGCGCGAACGGCGGTTGATTTGGCAGTTCCTTTTTGGCCCTTGATGAGTACCCCGCCGAGCTTGGGGTTAATGACATTTAAAATCAGGGCCTTTTTCATCTTATCCTGTCCCACAATTGCGGTGAAGGAATATACTTTACCAGCTAAACAACTCATTTATTGTCCTCCTCGTTTATTTACTCAAAACCTTTTTCAAAGGTGCGCATACATAAGATTATCATACTCAAGGCAAATGATATCAGAATCAATAAGATCAAACCGCAGCCCGATATGTTCCCGGTGAGCATTATTTTTCTTGAGATGTCGATGATGTAAGTGACCGGATTTATTGATGCCACACATCGCAACCATGCCGGCATCTTGTCCAAAGGCATCAGGGCCGAACTGGCCAAGAAAAGCGGCAAGCTAACTAAGCTTATAATTGCACCGAAACCGTGCAAATCGGCCACCTTGAAGGCGATAAATATTGAAAGGGCCGAGAGGCCCATGGCAAAGAAGAGGGCGCATCCAAATACCAGTAGAAGACCGGCAAGACCACCTTCCATTCTCGCGCCGAGAATCCACGCGGTGGCAAGGACGGCCGAGAGATGAATCATTCCCTTGCTCATGGCCGCCGTAATTTTGCCCATGGCTATCACCGGCCGCGGAGTGGGGGTTGCGAATATCTTCTTTAAGTAACCGTAGATTTTGTCGGCCGAGGTGAGCAAGCCGCTTTGAAGTGAGGGCATCATGACGGACATCACCATTATGCCGGGAGTTACATAATCCAAATACCTTCCTGAATTTGTTGACATGGGCAAAGAGCCGAGCACCGCCAACCAGGCGACGGGGCCGACTATTGAGGCAATTAAGTTTATTTTGAGTCTAAATAATATCTTGATATCGCGTTTACAGATTTTTATGAAGGCATTAAACAACAACATCACCCTCTCATTAGCTTTCTTATAATTTTTTTGTGTTTTCTGGCCTCTTTGGGGCTTGGGCTCTCTTCGGTATCACCCGTGTATTTGATGAACACCTCGTCCAAGCCGGCTTGCTTCATCAAAACCGAGTTGATGGTGATTTCCTTTGAAGTCAAAACTTGCATGACCTCAGGCAAGAACTTGTCGCCCTCTTCCACTATTAGCTCCATTTCCGTTTCAACGCATTTTTTGCTTTTAATTTTTTCCATTCCTTCCAGCGCTTCAGAAGCTTTCTCCACGTCCTCTTTCTCTATACGTATTCTAATTACATCTCCTCCAATTTGATTGGACAACGTGCTTGGGGAGCCCGAGCAAACGATTTTTCCCTTGGTGATTATGGCTACCCTGTCGCAAAGCGCCGCTGCTTCGTCCATGTAATGGGTGGTGATAAAGAAGGTAACCTTTTTTTCTTCTTTCAACCTGAGGATGAATTCCCATATCTTATGGCGGGCGGTGACGTCCAGGCCGATGGTGGGCTCATCCAGGAAGACGACTTCCGGTTGATGGATGAGAGCTTGAGCTAACTCCAGCTTTCTCTTCATTCCGCCGGAGTAAGTGGCTGCGGGATTATCCGCGACCTTAGAAAGTTCGAAGAATTTGAGGAAGTAATCCATCCTCTGCTTTCGTTTGGCGGGAGGTATGCCGTAAAGGGAGCCGAAGAGATCCAAGCTTTCCCGCGCCGTGAGAGCATCATCCACAGCCAATCCTTGAGGCACGTAACTTATGTGTTTTCTTACCTTGCGAGCCTCTTTTGCTATATCGAATCCACAAACCGATGCCTTTCCCCCGCTTTGTTTGAGCAGGGTGGTGAGCATGAGCACCGTGGTGGTCTTTCCCGCGCCATTGGGTCCGAGCAAACCAAAAGCTTCACCTCTTGGGATTTCGAGGTCGACATCATCTACCGCCAGGTTGCCGTCATAGTATTTGGTTAGTTCCCTTGCTTCAATTATTTTATCCAATTGAGCTTATCCTCCACCATGCAATTTTTTCTTTAACCTCTTCATTTTTTCTCCCCAGTCTTCGACCTCATCCATCGTAATTACGTCCACCGCTCCTCCTTGAAATTCGCCCTGGACGTCGCCGATTTTATCCTCCATCCAGCCCTCAATTTCCAGGTAAGTCTGTTTAAGTTGTTGCAGGACTTCGGGGTCGGCTTCCCATAGGTCCCTTTGTTCGGCCTCCAGAAGTCTTCGACCCACCTCCTCCAGGGCCCAGGGATTGTTTTCTTCAAAAAATTTCCGGTTTTCTTCATTCAATACGAATGTCTTGGCGATGTCATCGAATATCCAATCGTCGACCTGTTCGGTGGTCGCTTCCCATCCGTAGACCCTACCTATTCTTTTGGAGATATCACCGGCTCCTTTGTAGCCATGACGCTTCATTCCCTCGATCCATTTTGGGTTGAGAAGCTTTGTCCGCACTACGCGCCTAATTTCATCGGCCAAATCCCTTACTTCGATCTTGGCAGGGTTTCTTGTGTCGCCATAGTAGGTTTTTACCTCTTTCCCCGAGGCATTTTTAGCCGCTGCCGTCAGTCCTCCTTGATAAGAGAAATAGCAACAGCAGCCAAACAAGTCATATTCGTCGGTGACCGTCTTATTATAGGTCAAATCAACCGACTTGAGCTGTTTGAAGAAGGTTTCATGGGATTCTTTTCCAAACATCTCCTTGCCGTAGGCGTAGCCGCTCCAATAGGTAAAGATATCTGCCAGGTCCTCTTCCTCTTTCCACGCGCTGGCGTAGACGGCAAGATTTACGCCGGAGCCGTAGGTTCCCGGTCGGCTGCCGAAGATGCGGGAGGTAGCCTCCCTCCATGCCTGGGGGTCGGAGGGAGGAGAGCCGTCGAGTTGCTCGAGGGCGTGTTTGCGGACGAAGTTGAGCTCCAATGGTTCATCCAGCGAGGCAACCGCCGTTATTGCCTCGTCCAGATACTCCATGATATTGGGAAAGCAATCCCGGGTTATGCCTCCGATGCGGATGGTCACGTCTATTCTGGGTCGGCCGAGCTCTTCCAAGGGAATTATCCGAAAACCCTTCACCCGGCCGTTGCTCAGCCACTTCGGCTCCACGCCCAAAAGATAGAGAATCTGTGATACTTCTTCGCCGTCTGACCACATAATGTCGGTGCAGAAGAGTATCATGCCGCAGTTTTCGGGCATATTCCCCGTGTCCGCCACGTATTTTTCGATTAAACTGTTTGCAAGGCTTCTGCCCACTTTCCAGGCGGCCTTGGTAGGTATCTTGTATGGGTCGAGGGAGTAAAAGTTTCTTCCGGTGGGAAGAATGTCTGCTCTCCCTCGGGTGATAAGTCCCGAGGGCCCGCTTTCAATGTAGCCGCCGGAAAATCCGTGAAGAAGACTTTCAATTTCTTTTGAGGCGTCTATTCTGGCTGAGATGTCCAAAACTTTCGACTTTAGAACCGAGAGTTTTTCGAGTGCTTCGGGATTGACAAACCTGTCGCCCAGGATGCACCCGGCAAGGTTTTTTAATTCCCTTAACTCTTGCGGGCTTAATTTTGTTTCCATTTAGCTCACCTTTCCTTCGTGTGCAAGAAACTCCCCAATGAACTTCTTTGAGTGTCCCTGAGTCTCTTCGAGTATTTCACCATAAGTTTTGCCGAAACCTTCGTGGTATTCAGCCGGATTATTTATTGCAAAGCTATAGTCTAAACCCATGAGCTCGAAGATTGTCTTTCGCATGGAGAATTCCTCATCTGAGTCATAACGGAGGATGGAATTTATGAATTCCACTCGGGCGTTGCTTTGAGGGAATTCTCCGAAGACGTGCATGCCGTCTTGAATTTGGGTCTCTCTTAAGCGAGTTAAAACTTCGTGAGCCTGTTTGACGATTTCATCGAAGGACCCTTCTCCATGAATACCTTTTTCCTCGATCCCTATCTCTTTCTCCAATTTGGACGCCTTTATTTTGTCCACGATGAGGTGCTCCAGGGCATGAGCGCGAGCCGGATCGGTGATTTTAGCCTGGTTGTATTCGGCCAAATATCCTTCCAACTCCTTTAAGCTTTCGTAGAGACCGCTTTCGGTCATCACCGTCTGCATGTGGTCGATCAGCGTGGCGTAACTTCTTCGCTTGGCGATGGTCCCCTCCGGCGGATTGTCGGCATTGTATATGTAGAGATGGGGAAGAGTACCGATTCCTATATCGGGATAACAGGAATCGGAAAGCCCTACCGCCTTTCCGGGCAAAAACTCCAAATTACCGTGGGTTCCCACGTGCACCACCACATCCGCTTCCCAGATCTCTTCCAGGTATCTGTAGGTGGCCAGATATTGATGGGTGGGAGGGCATTCGGGGTCGTGAAGTATCTTGCAGACCTGTCCGTCGCAGCGCGCCCCATAACACCCTCGTTTGGGTTGGACACAGACCATAACATTTCCGTATTCTACCCCCGTGAGCACGATTTTTCCTTCATAAACCATGCCTTCACCGGGCGGCTCTCCCCAGGTGGAGGTCATTTTCTCTCTCACTTCTTCCGGCAACTTGTTCCACCACACCAGATATTTATCCAAGGAGAGGAGGGTGTGCGCCCCGCCCTTTGCAACTATCTCCTCTATGGGAGTCCATCTGAATTCGGAGATGGCTTTTCTCTCCATGATGGTCTCGATTAACTCTTTCCCGTTAGGGGGGTTTTTTTCGACCTTGTATCCTTGCTCTTTCATCTTTTGCATGATTTTAGCCACGCTTTCCAGAGTGTCCAAGTGTGCCCCACTGCCCACTGTGGCCTCCACGCTGGCGCAAGGGTTATTGTGCAGAACGAAGACCACCTTCCGTTCTTGAGGCGGTTTTCTTCGGAGGCGCATCCATTTCTTGGCCCGCTCGACAATGTGATTGACCCGCTCCGGGATGGGCATATATTGTTCGAGAGTAACCCCGGTTTCCTCGTCGCTTGCTCTTGTTTGAACCCCGATTACCAGCGGCTCAATTATTCCATCAAATTCGGGCATGGCCACCGACCAGACTATGTTTTCGGCAAGACCTTGAGCATCGGCTCTCCACTCCTCTTCGGTTTTGCGGTAAGAAACCAGGGGGTCAATGACCGGGACATCCAGTTTTTTAAGCAGTTCTACGCCTGCCTCCGCGCGGCCGATATCGGAACCTTCCGGCAGGGTTACCAGAAAGAAAGATTGCAAGTTGAGCAAGATATCGACGACCGATTTATCATCTTTTGTCAGAAAAGCGGGAATTACCACATCATTTCCTTTGGCTCCCAGCTCATTTTCCTTAAAACCGTGAGAAAAGACAGGTATGATGTTGACATTCCTGTTTTCAAATTCACGAATAAGGGCATTCTCCACTTCGAGGTTTCCGTTTATCCAGTAAGAGCGATAAAAGAGGATACCCGCGGTGGGGTAGGAGGGGTCGAATTTCTTGTACCACTTAAGATAACTCTCAAGGTTGTCAAAGTGCGATGAGGCGTCGGGATGATAAATTCCCTGCCATGGCGTTTCTTGGAGCGGCTTAACCTCCACCTCGATATCGAGAACCTCGCGGGCGATATAGGATAACAGGCTTTTCATGTTTTCCAGACCGTCGGTTACCAGATATTTATAGGCCGTGGCCACTATCTCGGTGTTCACGGTGGAAAGACCCCAAAGAGACGGGTCGTGACCGAAAGAGACGGTGGGGGCGACCTTTCTAATTTTTTCGATTTCGGGGAGCATCTCGCTCCAGACTTCGTTTGTGGTTGGATAAAGGAGGAGAACATCCGCCTCTTGTCGCAAATACTCCAGAAACTCTTCTCTTACCGGTTCATCCTCCAAGTCGCGCATGGAGCGGAGCTCAAGCTGTACGAAATCGAGCTCCTTGCTTGCTTGAACGAGTGTGGAAACGTGGCTTCCCCACATGATGGAGCCCACTTTTATCATTTTCTCATTCTCCTTTCAAATTATTTTTTACAGGACCTTTCCTGCCAGCTGATATATCTGTCTTAAAGAAGACGAATAAAATATCTCGTTTATATAAAGCAAATACATTATTTTAACCGCGGCTACCGCCAAACTTCCCGAGATTGCTCCTCCCGTAATTAGAAAATCGCTGAATTTATATCGGAGGTCTCTTAAGTGGCTTCGGGGAGCCGTTGGGTTAAACGCTCTACTCTCTATGGATAGTGCCAGGGTGCTTGCCCGGCGGACGGAGTTTGCCAAGATGGGGCGCAAGGTGGAGATGGCCGTTTTAAGTGAAGAGAATATTCCCACCTTGGTGGGTTTAAAACCTTTCAGTCTTTCCACAGCAATCACCGTCTTGGTCTCGGTAAGCACCGTAGGTATGAACCTTAAAGCGGTTATCGTCATGAAAGCGAAATTGTAAGGGATTTTTAACTTCACCAACCCCGTGAGCAAATCACGGGGCTCGGTGGTCCAGCATGTGAGCAACCCCAGGCAAATCATCGAAGAGAAGCGCAGCGCTTGAACGGCGCCATGGATGAAACCCTCCCGGTAGATGTAAAGCCCATCGGTTATGGCTCCCAAAATGGGCGTCTTTGAGGAGATGAGGACGAAAATTATTGTTCTGGGATGCCCCGCGTAGAACAGGGCCTGGCTGAACATCGCTCCCCACATTCCCAAAATCACGAAGATGGCCAACAGCCTTACCTTGTCCCAGGGCAGTTTGGCGAATATGCAAGATGAAATGGCGACCACAAATAGGATAAAGAGCGATTTCGGTTTGTCGAGACTAACCGCAAGAATCGACGCGCAGAGCAAGAAAATTATCTTTGCCCGGGGGTCGATTCGATGGATGAACGTTTTTTTTATGGATGGTTGGATCAGTGAGGCGGTATTAAACATTTGAGCGCATCCTCCAGTTCTTCTACCATAAAGATTGACTCAAGGCCCAGTTTTTTGGCGATGTGGTAAGAGTCGGGGGCGCTTAAGTTTGCTCGGCGCAAGATGTCTTCCTGTTCAAAAACACTTTCCGGCGAACCTTGAGCTATAATTTCTCCCTTATCCATAACCAAGATGGTATCGGCGTATCGTATCGCTGTTTGGACATCGTGGGTGCAAAAGACGACGGTCTTTCCCCCGTCCTTTGGGATCAAGTAGGCCATCATCTCTTCAATGTGGATTCTATCTTGTCCTGTGGTGGGTTCGTCTAAGAGAATTAACTTCGGTTGCATCGAAATGATGGAAGCCACGGCAGTCCGAAGCCTTTGGCCTCGGCTTAAAGCAAGGGGACAGTCGGCCATTAATTTCCCGATGGACATTGCCTCCAAAGATTGCCTGGCTAGCTCATCTGCCTTTTCCAAATGGAGATTCTGGGGACCAAACATCGCTTCACCCCAAACGGTATCAGAAAGAAGCATAAGGTCTGGATTTTGGAATACCACTCCCACCTGGTTTGCTAAAGAGTAGGGGTTAATTTTGCAAGTGTCCGCGTTAAACACCCCAATCCTTCCCGAAGACGGCTTAAGTATGGCTGCCAAGTGAAGAAGAAGGGTGGTTTTGCCGGAGCCGTTGCTTCCCATGAGGGCTACTACTTCACCTTCCCTGATGCTTAGGTCGATATTTTTGAGAACACACTCTCCCTTCTTCGAATAAGAGAAAGAAACATCTTTTGCTGAGACGACCTCATTCCCCAGCCTCCGGGGAGGCCGATCGCGGCTAACGCTCGTTACTTTTTTAAGGAAGTCGTTTTCGATTCTACCTCGCACCGTCTCTATCGCTTGTTTGCTTGTCAACGGTCTTTCCGGGAAACCGAGAGCGAAGAAGAGTTTAATGGGCTCAGGGACCCTCAGGCCCAGATTTTCGAATATCTCGAGCTTGGCAAAAGCTTTCCCGGTGGGCTCATCGAGAACCAATTCCCCTTCATCCATCACGAGGATGCGGGAGGCCATATGCGCTATCTCGTGAATTCTGTGCTCGACCAAAATCACCGTGATGTTTTGCTCCACGTTGAGCCGCTTTATGATGTCTAAAACTTCTTTGGCTCCCACGGGGTCCAATTGGCTTAGAGGTTCATCCAAAGCGAGGATGCGGGGCTCCATGGCCAGAACCGATGCTATGGCCACCCTTTGCTTTTGTCCTCCCGAAAGAGTGCCTATCTGAGCTTGACGCAGGTTTTTCATACCCACTTTCCGAAGAGCCAAGTCGATGCCTCTATCTATTTCGTTTTTACCAAGGCACAGATTTTCCAGGCCGAAGGCCACTTCGTCCTCGATGACGGTTGAAAAGAGCTGGTCGTCTGGACTTTGGAAAACCATGCCTACTTGTTTGCAAATGTCTTGCATCTCGGCGGTATTGGTATCCAAGCCGTTTACTTTAACGGTTCCCTCCATCTTCCCTCCCGATTGATGAGGGATGATGCCGTTTAAGGTTTTAAGCAAAGTGCTCTTGCCACAACCCGTGGGGCCCGTAAGCAGCACAAACTCCCCTGGCTGAACGCTCAAGTTAATTCCTTTAATAGTCAGTTTTTCTCTGCCCGCGTATGTGAATTTTAAATTGTCAATGGATAAAGAACCTCTCATTTAAAACACCTATTCCATAATTTTTCTTAAACTGAATCCCAATCTTGTTCCCACCAAGGCACCCACCAAAGTGTATAAGAAGCCATCGATTACCGCGTAGGCATGAACGTACCAGGTCGTATAGTAAAGTCTGTATAAAAATATCGTGGTGCCGAAATTTATGTAAACGGAAAGGGTATCGGCCAACGCACAGGCAATTCCCACCGTGGCGAGAACACGCCATCTCTTTTCCGCGCCGATATCCGTCAGAATGCCGTTTTTCCTGGTCACGCCAAAGAGATATAGGGTGGTCTCGAGCAAAAAAATCAGAGATGCTTTCCACATGAGGGTGACGGGGCTAAAATTGCCGAGCACCACTCCCCCTAAAAGAAAACTTACACCCAAAGCGAGGGTCACCACTCCCGGCCTGGGAATGAGGACCACAAGAGACATGATGAGAGCGTAAAGAATAATTTCATAAAAGATTCCTGTGATTAAGAAGCTAAAGGGGCCCAGGATGGCATGGAGGAAGTCCCAAAGGAGGGTGCCGGGCACATTGACCGTAATGAAAGTGGCCGTGCCAAAAAGAGCTATTATTACCAGCCATTTGGTCTTAAATCTTTTAAAAAATGCCTTTTGACAAATCATAAGATACCCAAGTCCCATCACTGTGATTAAAAAAGCTGCGAGAGTGATGAGCCCTGGGACCGGGTTTCTGGTGATGACATCGATCTCTTTTTGTTTTTTAGAGATGGCCTTGTCTGTCCCGAATATTTTAATTTCGCTCTCCAAAATATATTTACCCCCTAAGACCTCGGCCACATCGACATAGATGGGAAAGGTTACTTTTTCTTCCGATTTCCCGGTCACCGAAACCACGGCGTAACTTACTCCCGTGCCGCCGCTTTTGGTGGAGGGAACCCGAAAAGCCCGGGCTATCTTTTTTGTCTTGGGGTCCAGTACTTTGGATGTTACAAGAAAGACCACGTTATCTTGATTTTCATTTCTGACCGTGGTGGTGGCAAAAGCAAGAGGATGCTCGAGATAATCAATCTCTTTATCATCAGTTTTAAGTATTCTTTTTAAGAAATTGTTACCATCCACGCTTAAGGCCAGAGTATTTTCCTTCTTACGAGAATCAAAATCTCCCTCGTCATCGGTGGGTACTTTGATTCCAGCTATATGAGCCAGGCCTTCAGCCTCTTTTAAAGAGATTACGCGCAGTTCTTTTTCTTTTTGGAACCGCGTGATTTTGTACTCGCCGTTTATCGTTTCCGCGACGGTGGCTTCTCCCCCGATTTTGTAAATGCCTGCAGCGAGAGTGGACGGCACTTCAAATTCCAGCAATTCGTTGAAGTTATCAAATTCTGTTACCAGCTTGCACTCGGCCGTGAGGATGTGACCTTCTTTTGTCTCTTTTGTCTCAAAAATTGAGGGTGTTCGAATCGGCTTGAACTCTTTAGGTAGAGTCAATTTAACGCTTGCTTGCAGGGGGTTGCCGGAGTAACTTTCTAAAAAAACGGTGGCCGTGACCATGCTTCCTTTGACAACAAGGCTTCTCTCGTCGCTTTCCCCCGTCCCATAGGGGGCCTGAATAGAGAATTTAGCAACGGAGGTCGGCTTGGCTGGAGATTTTAACTCCTTTTCTATCATATCTCCGTTCTTGAGATTGATTTGGAATAAGTAAGACCGAGCCTCCTCCCAATCAAGAAAGAGGATGACTTGTTTTGAGACTTCCGAATCGATGGTGGCCATGGTTATGAGCGAGCCATCCTGGTCAAAGACGCTCACCGAGGATATTGGGGTTTCCCTCGAAAGCTCAATTACGGCCCTATGGTGTCCAAACTCAATGGTTTTTATTTTTAAATCTTTCTCCTCTTTACCCCGGCAACCCGAAACCAAAAAGACAACCAGAGCTAAAATGAGGATTGTTTTGAGTTTTCTCACAAGCCTCCAACCTCTTCATGTTAAAAGAAATTGAGAGAAGAGGAAATGGATATGATGGTTCCTCTTCTCTCAAAATGGGTCGCGCTACCTAACGAAATGGATTTTGTGATTTCCGCTTATGCTCTTATCTTCCATTTGAATCGGTGCCTCAATTGCGGCAATACTCTCTCCGTTGTTTGAAATTGTGGCAATGGCGCAGATGCCCTCCATGGGATAGAACCAGCACAATTTGTTGCTAGCGTTGCCTTCCTTTGTTAAGTCGAAGCACTGCACGCCGGCCATGTCTTTGTTTTGACTTACCCAGTCATGAGCTACCCCAACCACCATGTATCGATTATCTTGAGAGAATAGCGGACAACCGATTTTTCCCTCGGCCTTCCATTTCCACTGAAGTTTCCCTTCGTTGGAATAGGCAAATATGGTTGTGGCGTCCGGATGAACCGCGGGCGGTGTACCGGAACATTTTGTCTTATCCGCGGAGTAAGTGACGCTGGTGGCAAAGATGGCGTTGCCCTCATTGTCCACGTGAGTGCCGTTGCCATAGGCATAAATGGGAACCCCGCTTACCTCCTGAATCTTGGAAATTTCCTTCATCCACACGAGCTTGAGCTCGCCGGTCTCTTTTGCTTTAGTTAAGTCGAAGAGAAATCCTCTTCCATCTCCTGCCATGGCCGTGAAATGATTGCCGTCTGGAGAGATGCAGATACCATCCCAAATTCCCACGAATTTAAAGTACGGCTCCAGGGCATCGACCTTGTAGACGGCCATTTCCTTTCCGGTTTCTCCATTTAAGAGACGGACTGTGCCATCGGGATATTTTTCCTGAACCATGCCGTAGTTCCAGCTCTGATTGACGAACATCACCTTGTTTCCATCCGGGGTGGCTACCACCTTCGGTACGCCTGTATCCATGGGTTCGTCTTCTGGGAACCGCCACTTTGTTTTGCCGGACTCCACATCAAACGCGTAGATGAAGCACTTGGTTTTGTAAACGGTTACCTCTTTGTCTTCCACCATCTTATTTTCTTTTTGTTTCAGTTGTCCCGCGGCGAAAGCCGTATCTCCTGAAACGGTCAGACTATAAATCATGGGGCGGTAGTACCAGTAGCTGTCGGTGCTCGTTCCCACGTCCTCTGATACTTTATATTTCCAAAGCTCTTCACCGGTTTTGGTGTTGAAAGCATAAAGATAACCATCGGCGCTTGCTTCGCCAGCGAGAAGTATCTCGCCGTTGCTAGAGAAAGCAACCTTTTTGCCGACTCCGTCGGGAACCTGGTAGTCCCAGAGCTTCTTTCCGGCGTTGTCGAAGACGTAGAACTTCCCGTCGAAACCCGCTATCGCGATATATTTTCCATCCGGCGAGACAATTGTTTCCTCAGAAGGGACGCCTTGCCAATCTCCTATCTGAGGAAGTTCTTCCAGGGAACCAAGTTTTGCTTCCCCGAGTTTATAGGCGGAAGGTTTCTTTGGAGACTCGGTTTCTTGGGTTATCACGCCTTCCTCTGATTTTATTGTGATGGCGCATTTCTCATTTGGTTCCCATTCGAAGGAGGCCAGTATGGTCTTTGTGTTTGGCTGAGTGAAATCAACCTTTTTGTCGGCTACTTTAACTTCTGAGACATCGCGCGCTTCGCTTAAAACAAGAACTGCTCCCATTCTGGTAAACAGGGCCGACTCTAATTTTGCGACATCCTTCTTTCCCGAACAGCCGCTTAGAAGGGGCATGATGAAGGCCACAGAAAGTATAATGCCGATTATTTTTGCCAATCTTTTTTTATATTTCACGCAGATTGCGCTCCTTTCAAGTTTTTATTTACATTAACAACATTGCAAGCTTAAGTCCGAATTTAGCTTTTTGATTTTCACCTCCTTGGTAAACAAAACAGTTTTCGATAATTGTTGCCAAATAAAAAGACCACAAAAATCTCATCCAGCTTTTGAGCCGGGTAAGACCTTCGTGGCCTAATTTCGGAAAAAGTTCTAATTTACAAAGCTGCAACCTTCGGGTTGCTCTATAATAAGTTAGACAAATTAATAGCATAATTTTAAAAAGATTACAATGTTTTATTCAACGATACTGCTTCGTCAGAATTTTTTAAATGCGTGATTGGGGAGTTGAAGTGGAGAACAAAGGAAGAGATTTTTTGATTCCCGGGATAAAAAAGAACGTCTTCGTTTTAGGGTTAGTGAGCTTATTTACCGATATAAGCAGCGAGATGATATATCCTCTCGTGCCAATTTTTCTAACCAGTGTTTTGGGAGCGCCGGTTGCTGTCGTTGGTTTAATTGAGGGCGTTGCGGAGAGCACCGCGAGCATTTTGAAGACCTTCTCCGGCTGGCTTTCGGATAAATACGAGAAAAGAAAACCGTTTGTTCTGGGAGGGTATTCTCTTTCCGCTCTTGGAAAACTTCTTTTAAGCGTGGCTTTCGTCTGGCCCACGGTTTTAACGGCTCGCTTTGTGGACCGCTTGGGCAAAGGAGTTAGAACCTCAGCGAGGGATGCTCTTATTGCTGATGAAACTGATTCTATTAATCGGGGCAGAGCCTTTGGTTTTCATCGGGCGATGGATACAACCGGCGCGGTTATCGGGCCACTAATTGTCTTAATCTTAATGGCTGTTTTAAAAGAACAATATCGATTGATTTTTTTGCTTTCTTTCTTTCCGGCTGTCTTAGGTGTTGCTCTTCTCTTTTTCTTTGTGAAAGAGAAAAAAAGACAAACTTTTAGCTCAAAAGAAGCTCCTCGTTTAAGCTTGGCCGGCTTTGACAAGAATTTTAAAATGCTTCTTTTAATCGTGGTTGTTTTTGGGCTTGGCAACTCCAGCGATGTTTTTCTGATTTTAAGAGCAAAAAATCTAGGCCTTTCGGCTACCTTGGTTGTTTTAGCCTACGTTCTTTACAATGTAGTTTACGCATCTTTTTCGATGCCGGCCGGCATTCTTTCTGATAGGGTGGGAAGAAAAAAGCTAATGGTTGGCGGTTTTCTAATATTTTCCGGAGTTTATTTTGTCCTCGCGTTTATATCTAAATCCGTTTATATTTGGCCGCTTTTTGCCATATATGGTTTGTATATTGCAGCCACAGAGGGTGTGAGCAGGGCTTTGGTAACTGACATGGCAGGGCCGGAGAATAAGGGTACGGCACTAGGGCTTTATCATACAGCGGTGGGGTTGGTAACATTTGCGGCCAGCTTGATTGCCGGCTTGCTCTGGACATACATTAATCCGTCGGCGCCTTTTATCTACGGCGGTTTAACATCATTATTAGCCGCAATTTTATTTATTCTTTTTATGCCACTTGAGTAATTTTTTCATGTCGGGGCAGGTGAATTTTTGTTTTGTTTGTGCTATCTTTTTGTTAAAGTATCCTCTTTTGGGTGGTGTAAAAATCTAGGTGGCTTATATTTCTCTTTATAGAAAATATCGACCTCAAACACTTGAAGAAGTGGTTGGCCAAAAACATATAACCCACACGCTTTCCAATGCGGTTAAGCATAATAAAATATCTCATGCTTATTTATTTTGCGGTCCAAGGGGAACGGGGAAAACGAGTGTAGCTAAAATCTTGGCTAAGATGCTCAATTGTAAAAATGGTCCCACCCCCACCCCTTGCAATAAATGCGAAGCTTGTAATCAGATTAACAATGGGAGCTTCCTTGATGTTTTTGAAATAGATGCTGCTTCAAATCGGGGAATTGATGAGATCCGCGATCTTAAAGGAAAGATTAACTTTTCACCCACCGAAGGCTATATGAAGGTCTACATAATTGATGAAGTGCACATGCTCACCCCTGAAGCGTTCAACGCGCTTCTTAAAACATTAGAAGAACCTCCTTCTCATGTAATTTTTGTTCTAGCCACAACGGAGCCACACAAAGTTTTATCTACAATTTTATCTCGCTGTCAGCGTTTTGATTTTAGGCGAATTCTTACATCTGATATGGTGGCAAGATTGTTATTTGTGGCTGAAGCTGAAGGGATTAACGCGGAAGAAACCGCGCTAACCTTAATCGCGAAACATGCTCAGGGTAGTTTACGAGATGCTCTGGGTACGTTAGACCAGCTATCTTCCTTTATTGGGAAAAATATAAAAACTTGTGATGTAACTACTTTATTGGGGATGTTTGATACGGAACTCCTTTTTGATGTTGTAGAAACATTGTATAAAAGAGATACGGCCTCTACTTTTGAATATGTTGAAAAACTGATTGCAAGCGGCAGGGACCCTAAGCAGTTTACTAAGGATTTAATTGAATATATTCGGGCACTTTTTATAATTAAAAACACCGAAACAGCAAACGAAATAATCAATGTAACGCCCGAAGTTTTTGCTAAGATGGAAAACCAGGCTGTTCGTTTTCAGAACACTGAGCTTATGCGATTTTTAGATGTTTTAAGCACATCTCACAGTCAAATGCGTTGGAATCCCGATGTGAAGCTGGTTTTGGAGATGACCTTGGTGAAACTTACAAGGCCGGAAACAAATTCATCTATTGATGGGTTGCTTTGCCGGGTTGAGAAGCTTGAAAGATTAATTGAAGGGCAAAAGATTGGAGTTGCCAAAGAGAAAAAAGAGAGCTTGAATATAGAAAAAGGTGTGGAATCTGCTTCAACTGAAGAAAAGAAAAAAATTGAGCATGTATGCGTTAAAAGTCAAAATGAACACGAGAAATTGGAGAAGGCGGAGGAGAAAAGGAGTAAAAAACCGGATGATACCGGTTTAAAGTCAGAAAGTGTAAAAGAGAAGAAAGAAGATAAAGAAGCCAAGTGCCAGAAATCTAATGTGGCCGGTAGTTCTAGAGATACTGATAAAGCAAAACGTGCCTGGCCGGTTGTTTTAGATAAAGTTAAAAAGAAAAAGATATCTACCTATGCCTTATTGCTTGAATGTCAGCCGGCTGAACTTGAGAATTCAAAATTAACTCTTAAATTTAATCGAAACGCGGGTTTTCATAAGAGCGAAATTGAAAGGCCTCAAAACTTTAGACTGGTGCGAGAATCTTTGGAAGAAGTTTTGGGTTTTAAGATTAAGATGAATTGTGTTTTGGATGTGGGCGGAGAATCAATTAAAGCAGAAGCAAAAAAGGAAGATGAGATGTTGGATAGAGAAAATATCGTTGATTTGTTGCAGCGAGATTTTGACGCGGAGATAACCGAGGAAAATGTTGTTGATGAAAAAGGGGATATTAAATAAAATTAGCAGTTAAAACATTATTCTTAAAGGAGAGATAACATTTATGGACATTGGTAAATTAATGAAGCAAGCTAAAAAAATGCAGCAGGAAATGGTCAAAATTCAAGAAAAATTGGCTGACGAACGGATTGAGGCGAGCGCCGGAGGTGGAGCTGTTAAGGTTGTTGTAAACGGGAAGCAGGAATTGCTTGATATAAAAATTGACCCCAGCGTTGTGGACCCTGATGATATAGAGATGCTTCAAGATTTAGTGCTTGCCGCTGCCAACGAAGCTCTTCAGCAAAGCAGGGATTTGGCCGCGCAAAGAGTTAATAGTGTTACGGGTGGCATGGGCATACCGGGCTTGACATAATATGGCAAATGCCTGCCCGCCTCCCCGCCTGCCTACGCCTATGATGCCGTTAGGCATTGGCGGGCAGGTGGCGGGGCAGATGGCTGATGGCAGATGGCATATAGAAAAAGAAGGGTAAAGGAAAAGTCAAAAGTCAACAAAGCTGGTGGCTTATGGCTGATAGCAGATGGCAAACAGGGTATGGAGTGTTGTAATAAGACCAGCAATCTGGCCGACAAACTACTGACTTCCCACCAAGAGACTACCGACTGATTAGTAGAGGATAAAGGGTAAAGGATTAAGCGGTAAGGATTAAGAAGCAAGTTGGAAATGTACAGGAGATTAAGTTGTGATTAGGTAGTAATTAAGTAGAGATTAAGAATAAGACCATTAATTTCAATGAATTACAATAAATTTCAATTAATTTCAAAGCAACTGAAGCCTAGTGTTTGAAGTCTGATTTATGCAAATTGTTAATGGTTAAAGGAGTGATTTTGTGTATTATGCGGCCCCGGTTGCAGTTTTAATTGAAGAGTTAACAAAACTACCGAGCATTGGGCCAAAGTCTGCTCAAAGGCTGGCCTTTTATCTTTTGAAAGTTTCTCCTGAGAGTGCTAAAAATTTGGCTGATGCCATCATAAACGTTAAAGATAAAGTTGGGTTCTGCAAGATTTGTTTCAATATAACCGAAGAGGATACATGCGAAATGTGTCTTGATTTTGAAAGAGATGATTCATTGCTCTGCATAGTTGAAGAACCGCAAGATATCGTTGCTTTGGAAAAAACGTGCAGTTTTAAGGGGCGCTATCATGTTTTAGGAGGAGCCATTTCTCCTATAGATGGGATAGGTCCTGAGGATTTAAAGATACACGAATTACTGAATCGCTTGAAAGACGGAAAGGTTCAAGAGATAGTCGTTGCTACAAATCCTAATATTGAGGGAGAGGCTACAGCGATGTATATCGCCAAACTAGTTAAGCCTTTTGGAATTAGAGTTACTAGAATAGCTAGTGGGTTACCTGTTGGAGGAGATTTGGAATATGCGGACGAGGTTACTTTAAGTAAGGCGTTAGAAGGAAGAAGAGAGATGTGAACCAAAAAAACTAAAAACTAACCGTTGACCGCAACAAATCGACCGCTTATTGAAAATTAGCGGTTTTTATATTTTATTTGAAGTATATTTTTTGGGTATTTTAAAAAACAAAACATGGAAAAGTAAAGAGGTGAAGTAGTGGAAAAATGTACTGAGATTAGATGGCATGCTCGAGGTGGCCAAGGGGCAGTTACGGCTGCTAAGTTTTTAGCAGAAGTGGCACTTGCCAGCGGAAAAAATATCCAGGCTTTTCCAGAATACGGCCCGGAAAGAATGGGGGCTCCTATTCAGGCATTTACTAGAATAGCATCTTCCCCGATTACCCTTTATTGTTCTGTAGAAAATCCTGGCATAGTGGTAGTTTTAGATGAAACTTTATTGGATGTTGTTAAGGTTACCAAGGGTTTATTGGATGATGGCATAATTTTGGTAAATACCAACAATAATCCAGCAGAAGTAAGAAAAAAATTAGGCATAAAAAGTGGGAAAATTTATACAGTTAACGCAACCGCGATAGCAGTAGATACATTAGGCAAACCAATTCCCAATACTCCAATGATTGGCGCGCTCATAAAAGTTACAGATATGGTCCCTCTTGAAGTTATAACTCGTCATTTTGCCGAGTCTTTTAGCAAAAAGTTTAATCAAAAAATTCTCGAAGGGAATATAGAAGCAATTAAGCAAGCTTATGAGAAGGTGAGGGGCGAATGAAAGATTGGCAAGCAAATAAACTTTTACCTGGCGGAATTATTCCTAAAAGCGGTACAGCAAAAGAGTATAAAACTGGGGGTTGGCGCTCGAAAGCTCCTAAATGGAATGAAGAAAAATGCAAGCAGTGTTTAATTTGTTGGATATCGTGTCCTGAGGGTGCAGTATTGGTAAAAGATGGTAAAGTCAGGGGCATAGATATGGATTATTGCAAAGGGTGTGGAATTTGTGCCACGGAGTGTTCTTTTGATGTGATTAAAATGGTGGAGGGGTAGGTGAAGATTATGAGCAAAAAGAGAATTGTGGCTACAACAGGCAACGGGGCTGTAGCTGAAGCGATGAGGCAGATAAATCCAGATGTTCTTAGTATTTATCCCATAACTCCCCAAACTGCCATTGTTGAGGGTTTTTCAAAGTTTGCCGCCAATGGTTTGGTTGATACGGAGTGTGTGACTGTGGAAAGCGAACATTCATCCATGAGCAACTGCATAGGCGCTTCCGCCGCGGGGGCTCGTGTTATGACGGCAACCTCTTCTCAGGGGTTAGCTTTGATGCATGAGATGCTCTATATTGCATCCGGGATGCGGCTTCCAATTGCGATGTTTAATGTCAACAGGGCTTTGAGTGCCCCAATTAACATTCACTGTGACCACAGTGATAGCATGGGGGCAAGAGATACGAGCTGGATACAAATTTATTCCGAGGATGCTCAGGAAGCGTATGATAATACTATTCAAGCAATACGTATTGCTGAAGACAGAAGAGTTTTACTCCCTATAATGGTGAATATGGATGGTTTTATCATAAGCCATGGGATTCAGAAGGCGGAGTTTATTGAAGATAAAGAAGTTAAAAATTTTGTTGGAGAGTATAAACCACTTATGCCTCTTTTAGATATTGATAATCCTGTAACCTACGGGCCATTTGATGGTCTTGGCGGTTTTTTTATGGAACACAAGAAAAATCAAGCCGATGCAATGGAAAGAGCAAAGAGCGTTATTTTAGAAGTGGCTGATGAGTTTGCCAAAGTTTCTGGCAAAAAATACGGTTTTTTTGAAGAATATATGCTTGACGATGCGGAAGTTGCTATTATTACTTTAAATTCTTCGGCTGGGACTACGAAGCACATGGTAAATGAACTTCGAGCTAAAGGGCTTCCGGTGGGATTGCTTAAGCTTAGAGTTTTTAGACCCTTTCCTACAGAAGAGCTTGCCAACGCTTTAAAACATTTAAAAGCGGTGGCTGTTCTGGACAGAGCACTATCTTTTGGGTCAGTCGGTCCACTCTTTAGTGAAGTTAAGGCCACTCTTTTTGATTTAGAGGTTAGACCAAAGGTGATTAACTTTATATACGGTCTGGGAGGAAGAGAGTACACGTTGCATGATGCAAAGAGAGTATTTGATGTACTAATGGATATTGCAAAGACCGGAAAAGTTGAAAAGAATTTTGATTACCTTGGGCTTAAAGAAGTGGAGGTATTAACATGGAGATAAAAGATTTGACGGAAAAGAAAGAAAGACTCACCTCCGGGCATAGGCTCTGTGCCGGTTGCGGGGCACCAATTGTGGTTAGACAAATTCTTATGGGAACAGACGAACCAGTAGTCGTTGCTTGCGCCACCGGGTGTCTTGAGGTGTCAACCACAATATATCCCTCAACTGCATGGGATGTACCATACATTCACTCCGCTTTTGAGAATGCGGGGGCAACAATTGGCGGCGTAGAGGCTGCTTATCGGTCTCTAAAGCGTCAAGGAAAATTGGATAAAGAGATAAAGTTTATCGCCTTTGGCGGCGACGGCGGGACTTACGATATCGGTTTTCAATCCCTTTCAGGGGTGCTGGAGCGTGGTCACAATATAGTTTATGTATGCTATGATAACGGCGCTTACATGAACACAGGCATTCAACGTTCAAGCGCAACCCCAAGAGGGGCCTGGACCACTACTTCTGAGGTAGGAAAGGTTCAACCGGGCAAGAAGCAAAATCGCAAAAATTTGACCGCTTGTGTTGCTGCGCACGATGTTCCTTACGTAGCTCAGGCATCTCCCGCTTTTTGGAAGGATTTAGTAAGAAAATCAACAAAGGCTTTTGAAGCTGATGGTCCCGCATTCTTAAATGTGATTGCCCCTTGTCCGCGCGGATGGCGACATCCTTCCGACCAAACTCTTAGAATAGCAAAACTTGCCGTGGAAACTTGTTTTTGGCCCTTATATGAAGTTGAAAATGGCGAGTGGAAGTTAACCTATAAACCCAAAGAGAAAAAGCCCTTAGTTGAATGGTTTAAAACCCAAGGAAGATTCAAGCATCTCTTTAAACCTGAAAATGAGCACCTTCTTGAGGAACTTCAGGAAAAAGTAGACAAAGATTGGGAGAAACTCCTTAAGCTTTGCGGAGAAGCATAAGATATTGTTACATAAAAATGTTAAACAAAACCCCCGTACTAAATGCCGGGGGTTTTGTTTATTTAAAAGACAAATTTTGTTGGATAATTAAATTATGCTTAAATTGTAAGAGACTTAAGCTCGTTGCCGATTACCACGCTTTTTTCAAACATCCAATTAAGTAATTAAGTAAAGTTGTTTTACCTCTTGCAAGTTGTTAGAATAGGATAAATCTTTAAGTAAGGTAGGTTATCTTTTGGGTATAATTGTTCAGAAATATGGTGGAAGCTCAGTTGCCAATGCCGAGCGAATAAAAAACGTAGCTAAGCGCGTAATTAAAACCAAGAAACAAGGAAACGCCGTAGTAGTAGTAGTCTCTGCTTTGGGAGATACGACTGATACTCTTTTAAAGATGGCTTACGAGATAACTCCCGCGCCGCCTGAGAGGGAACTCGATATGCTTTTGGCCACAGGAGAGCAGGTATCGGTAGCGCTTCTCAGTATGGCGATTTACTCTTTAGGATATCAAACCATCTCTCTTACCGGCCAACAAGTTGGTATTGTTACAGATGCGGTTCACACTAAAGCAAAAATTTTAGATATCCGCTCCGAGCGCATTTTAAAAGCAATTAAAGAGGATAAAATAGTTATTGTTGCTGGTTTTCAAGGGGTTACCGTAGATAATAACATAACTACTTTGGGCCGGGGTGGTTCGGACACCACAGCGGTTGCTCTTGCCGCAAAACTTAAGGCGGATATCTGTGAGATATATACTGATGTTGATGGAGTTTATACTGCTGATCCGCGCATAGTCCCAAACGCTTTTAAAATTTTCAAGTTATCTTTTGATGAGATGTTGGAAATGGCAGCAACTGGAGCGAAGGTTTTGCAGGCGAGATCCGTGGAGTTTGGCCGAAACCACAATGTTAATATTCACGTTCGCTCAAGTTTTTCAGAGGAGCCGGGCACGTTGATTAAGGAGGCAGATGAAACTATGGAAAAAGCCATAATAAGTGGGATTACGCACGACATTGATGAAGCTAAAATTACAATTTTGGGTGTTCCCGATAGACCAGGTATTGCCGCAAAAGTTTTTAGAGTTTTAGCCGATGCTAACGTGAATGTCGATATGATTATTCAAAATGTTAGTGAAAAAGGTTGTACGGATATATCCTTTACTGTCGTAAAAAACGATTTGGCCAAAGCGAAAGATGTAGTTGATAAAGTAGCTGTTGAGCTTAAAGCAAGAGGCACAGCTTGCGATGAGGGAATAGCGAAAATCTCCTTAATTGGAGCCGGCATGAGAACTCATCCGGGGGTTGCCGCCGATATGTTCTCGGTTTTGGCTGAGAACAATGTAAACATTGAGATGATAAGCACGTCTTCAATTAAGATATCATGTGTTATTAATGAGAAAGATATGAATTTGGCTGTGAAGGCTCTACATGACAAGTTTTGTTCGGGTAAATAATAGATAGCCGATAGCGTATGGCTGATGGCTAAAAACCAGTTAGAAGTCAAAAAAACAGATGGCTATTTTTTAGTTTTTTTATTTACTATTAACTGTGGACTAACAACTAAGAACTAAACCGGAGGGAAGAAAGAGTGAAGGAATACAATGTAGCGATAGTTGGAGCCACTGGCGTGGTGGGCGAGGAAATGCGCAAAGTGCTTGAGCAAAGGGAGTTTCCTGTAAAAGAACTCAAGCTGCTTGCCTCTGCCAGATCGGCGGGACATCGTTTAACTTTTAAGAGAGCAGGCATAATTGTTGAGGAGCTGACTAAGGATTCCTTCAAAGGGATTGATATCGCTCTGTTTTCAGCAGGAGGCTCTGTGAGCAAGGAATTTGCTTCTTACGCTGTAAAAGCGGGGGCAGTTGTCATTGATAACAGCAGCGCATTTCGAATGGATAAAGATGTTCCTTTGATAGTTCCGGAAGTAAATCCGGATGATGTGAAAACCCACAAAGGAATTATCGCCAATCCAAATTGTTCCACGATACAGATGGTTGTCGCGCTTAAGCCGCTTTACGATAAATCCAAGATTAAACGAATAGTTGTCTCAACATATCAGGCTGTCTCCGGTACGGGCAAAGAGGCCATCGAGGAACTTTTGAGTCAGTCAAAAAAGATAATTTTGGGAGAAAACGAGATAGAGGCAGATGTCTATCCTCATCAAATAGCTTTTAATCTTCTTCCTCAAATTGATGTCTTTTTGAAAAATGATTACACTAAGGAAGAAATGAAAATGGTCAATGAGACCCAAAAAATTATGGGCGATCCAAACATTGGGATATCGGCAACGTGTGTCAGAGTTCCCATCCTTATATCTCACTCTGAAGCGGTAAATATTGAAACCGAGAAAAAGATTTCTTCTTCGGAAGCTAAGGAAATTTTAAAGAATGCTCCCGGGGTTGAAGTTATTGATGAACCCAAAAATTGTGTTTATCCCATGCCCATTTTTGCTGTGGGCAAGGATGCTTGTTATGTTGGGCGCATTCGTGAGGATGAATCAATTAAAAATGGCCTCAACCTTTGGATTGTATCCGACAATTTGCGTAAGGGAGCTGCTTTAAATGCTGTCCAGATTGCGGAAATTTTGGTAAAGCGCAAACTTCTTTAATCTCTCTTTAAGGCTTGGTTGATATGCAACATGAAGATAGGTTTATTTTAGCTGGAAGAGCTGCTCGCTTAGGCATTTATGGCAACTTGGGGCTGGCCTTTATAAAGTTGTTTGCCGGTATTGTTGGTAGAAGCCAGGCCGTTATAGCGGATGCGGTTAATACGCTTTCAGATATTATTACGGATGTTGTGACCATTTTGAGTTTGAAGATTGCGAAGAAGCCAATTGACACCAAACACCCATATGGCCACGGTAAAGTGGAAGCAATTTCCGCGTTTCTCGTTGGGTTATTTATTATAGTAACTGGTGTTTTTATTCTTTTCTCCGCAGCTCGTTCAGTCTTCACCCACTCATATGTAAAACCTGAATTGATAGCGTTACTTGCTGCTTTTTTGACTGTTTTAGCCAAAGAGAGAATGTTCCGTTATGTTTACAAGATAGGCAGAGAGATAAACAGTCCCGCGGTGATGGCTAAAGCGCGAGACCATCGCTCAGATGTTTTAGCCTCTTTTTCGGTTATAGTTGGTGTAACTGCCGCAAGGTTGGGTTATCCTATTTTTGATCCCATTGCTGCTGGTCTTGTCTCCTTTTTTATAATTAGAATTGGTTATTTTGCATTATTAAATGCTTCTCGTCAGCTCATGGATACCTTACCCGAGGAATCAACTTTAAGAGAGATTACTTTAATTTCTGAGGAAATCAAAGGGGTTGAGCATGTGCATGAGGTTAAAGCGCGTTATGCCGGCCAATTTTTACTTGTGGACATAAAAGTTGAAGCTGACCCAAAAATTACTGTGGCCAAAGGGCATGATATCGCGGTCGAAGTAAGACGAAGAATAATGAAAAAAATGGACAATGTTGATGATGTGTTGGTACACATTAATCCATACAGAAAACATTTACCGCACAATCACCCGGGGACCACTGATTAGTTATTTATTAAACGTTAAAGAAGACAAGAGAGGGTTTTTAAAATGTACATTGGGGTTATTGGCTCAGGCCAATGTGATAATAAAACGGCCAAGATTGCTTATGAGATTGGGAGAAATATAGCCAAAAAAGGCGGCATTTTAATTTGTGGAGGGCTGGGTGGCGTAATGGAAGCTGCTTGTAAAGGAGCTAAAGATGCGAGAGGTTTATCGGTTGGGATTTTACCTTCTAAAACCAGGAAACACGCAAACCCTTTTATTGACATTGCCATTCCCACCGGTATGTCGGAGGCGCGTAACGCGCTTGTGGTTAGGGCTTCGGACGCGGTTATAGCTGTGGGAGAAGAGTTTGGCACTCTTTCAGAGATAGGGCTTGCCCTAAAAATGAATAAGCCCGTTGTGGGGATAGGTACTTGGGAATTGAGCAAAGAAGGAAAGCCAATTGAGTCAATTATTCTTGTTAAAGGTCCCTTTGAGGCGGTTGAAGAGGTTTTTCGCCTTGTTCGCTAAAGATCGGTTGTTCTTTTTACTTTGGTTTACTGTGAATTATTTTCAGACCATTTCTCCGATGGTATAATAAGGCTGGGTTTTGAAGGGCATCTTTGTGGTTGGAAGGAAATATATGAGAACAAGTGTAGATGTTCACAATGTTCTTAGCGAGAAGAATATTCCTTACGAAATCATTCCTATTTCTTGCTCAATATCATCTGCCGGGAGGATGGCGGAGGTTTTAAACCTTTCTCCCTTCGAAGTTGTTAAGTCCATTCTTTTTATGACCGATGGTGAGCCAATATTGGCAATTTTATCTAGCGAAAAAAAGATTTCTTACAAGAAACTGAAAAAGGCCACTCTTATTTCAAACTTACGGCTTGCTACTCTTCAAGAACTTATAGATATTACAGGTTACATGCCTGGCGCGACTCCACCTGTTGCTCACAAAGTCTCGATACGCACGGTTATAGATGATGATTTAAAAACGCAAAATGTCATTTATACTAGCGCGGGCGAACTGAACGCTGTTCTTAAAATGAAGGTTTTTGATTTAAAAAAAATAACATGTGCCAAGGTTTATGATTTAACAAAAGATTAGGGTTTTGGAAGTTTCAAGGGAACTAATATTTTTTTGAACTCGTCATAGCAATATGATGTTATGGTTTATGTAGAAAGCAAAAACATTGAGGATATATTATGGAACCCATAAAAATTATAGAGAGCTATCCTGACAAATGTAAAGAGTGTTATAGCTGTATTCGCTCATGTCCCGTTAAGAGTATAAAGATAAGCAATGGTTGCGTTGAGGTTCTGGACGAAACATGTATATATTGTGGTGAATGCGTAATAGTTTGTTCTCAAGGAGCGTTGGTATATAAAGACAGTATTCAACGCGCATATCGTATTGCCAACAAAAAAAAGAAAGCTGTTGCAATTTTATCTCCCGAATGCCTGGCCGCTTTCCCCTCAATTGGTTCAACTGAAATTGCTGCCGGGCTCATAAAACTTGGCTTTGATGCCATTGAAGGGACTATCTTGGGGGAAGAACTTGTGGCCGCGGAATATAAGAAGATTTTGAGTCAAGCTGAAGATTTTCCAATGATTCGCTCCACGTGTCCTGTTGTTACAAACTTAATAGAAAAATATTTTCCTAATCTTATCCCATATCTTGCCCCTGTTGTGTCGCCAATGATTGCCCAAGGCCGTCTTTGTAAAGAGTTATATGAAGGGGCTTATACAGTCTATGTAACCTCGTGTGTTGCTCAAAAGGCCGAAGCAATGGATGAACCCATCGCAGACGCTATTGATACAGTGATAACATTCTCCGAGCTCAAGAAGATGTTTGAAGATGCGGAGATTGATCTTAAATTATTATCCGAGGCGAAATTGGAGCCGGTTGAGCGCGTTTTGCGGGTGGATTCCTTGCCAGGGGGATTGCCTCGACAATTTATGGCTAAAATGAGCACAATCAACCGTAACCTTAAGACAGCAAGGGGTGTGCAGGAAACGCATGCTTTAGCGGAGGCTTTAAACGAGGGTGAGATTCGAGCAAATTTTGTGGATGTTTTAAATTGTAAGGGTTGTATTGATGGGCCGGTGATGAGGAATGGTTTAGCTAACGGGAGAAGCTTATATCTTTTAAAGAATCAAATACAGCAAAGTTATAGAAGAGAGAGAAAAAAGATGGGGTGGGTTAACCCATCTGAGATACTCCCTAATTTACCAAAAATAAATTTGAGGAGAACTTTTACCGATAAAACAATTCCCTTGGTTTCTCCCGCAAAAGAAGAACTGAAAAAATTACTGGCGGAGGCGGATATTTTTACTCCTGAAGATGAGCTTAACTGTGGTGCTTGTGGATACAAAACATGTGTTAAAAATGCAAGCGCCATATATCAAGGGGTCACTAACTGGAGCACATGTTTCCCGTATCAAAAAAAACTCATGGTTCAAATAAAAGAAAACGCGGAAAAAATATCCATGGTTGACGCAGTTACCGGGTTGCTCAATCATTATGGATTTACTCGTACTCTTAAAAAAGAAGCAAAAAGAGCTCATCGGTATGGCTCGGCACTTTCAATCATAGTTCTTGACATCGATCGGTTTAAATTAATAAACGATACCTATGGTCATGTAAGAGGAGATGAGGTTCTAAAATCTGTAGCAAAAATATTATGTAGCAATTTGCGTGAAACGGATTTTGTTGCTCGTCAAGGAGGAGATGAATTTACAGTAATTTTGCCACAGATTGAAAAAACGGAAGCTTTCGCGGTTGCGGAAAAGCTACGTTGCAAAACCGAAAATTTTAATTTTATATTTGAGAAAAAACGCATTCCTATAACCTTAAGTCTCGGAGTTGCTTCTCTTCCCCAAGGGGAAAAAGATCCCTTGTTTTTATTTGATATGGCGGATAAAGCCATGTACCAAGCTAAAAAAACCGGACGCAACAAAACATGTATCGCTAAAGATATTTAGTGATAGTGGGTGGCATATGGCTGATAGCAGATGGCGAATAGCATATGGCTGATGCTTGCCCGCCGCTGGTGGGGCTCTAATGGCAGATGGCAAATAGGTAAATGAAACTCTCCACTCCCGACTAACAGAATTAAACTGGAAGGGTGGATTTTTTGAAAACTGAGATTGTTGTATCTTCCGGTGGTGTAATTTTTAGAAAAATTAATAGTAGAGTAGAAATTGCAATTACCTCAAGAAGTGATAAAGAGGGAGATGTTTGGTGTTTGCCCAAGGGTTTGGTTGAAAAAGGCGAAAAGTTTACAGATACTGCTATTCGGGAAATTAAAGAAGAAACGGGCCTAATGGGTAAAGTTATCGCGAAGCTCGGCGAAATAGAGTATTGGTTTTATTGGGGGGCGCCTAAGACGAGGTATCATAAGTTTGTTCATTTTTATCTGATGGAATACGTTAACGGAGATATTTGTGAGCATGATTTTGAGGTTAAAGAAGTTAAATGGGCTTCAATAAAAGATGCAATTTCAATGTTGTCTTACAAGAGCGAAATTGAGATAATCAAAAAGGCCGAGATTATTTTAACTAAAAAAAGGAATGCTAAGAACATTTTTTCTTAGGGGTAGACCACACATTTTTTTAGTACATCAAAAGAGAAATAGCGAGATTATGCAGCTTACAAAAACAACATAGATGGGTTCTACGTCGAAACAAGCCAAAGCTATAAGCGAACCGCCAAAAATGCTCCCCGTTTTAATATCGACCAAGTTTATTTTGCTAAAATTCAGGGCAATTGCAGCCAGCATTCCTATTACCGACGCGACTACTCCTCCAAAGAAGGCCTGCAACGATTTCAAGTTTTTGACCCGCTTGTGTTGTTTGGCGAGGATGATTATTAAAAAAGCGGACGGCAAAAGCATTGAAATAGTTGCAAAAAATGCCCCCGGAATTCCCGCAACCAGAAATCCCACAAAAGTGGCCAAGATTATCACTGGCCCCGGAGTTACCTGTGCGAAAATGATAGCTGCCGCAAATTGTGCCGGGGTGAGCCAGTTGTATCCCTCAACCACTTCTTTTTGTATGAATGGTATGATGGTGTAGCCGTTTCCAAAGGCTATGGTCCCAATTTTTAGGAACGTAAAATTTAATTTAGCTAACAAGGGTGCAGAGAATCCTAAAACGATGAGAACTAAACTGATAGCAGTCGCCATAATTTTTAACTTTTTTCTCAACTTTTGTTTGCCGGTGGGCATGGCTTTTCCTCCAACACGTAAAATATCAAACCCAACATTCCCGCCAGGAATATAAGCAAAAACAAATTGGTTTTTAGAAAATAAAGGGCAAAGAAGGTGAACAAGGCGATAACTGCTTCCCTTTTTCTTTTTATTGTGGATTTTGATAAATTTACCAAGGCATCTATGATTAGGGCTACAACTACAGCGTTCAGCCCCCTTAAAATTGAGCTTATGAAGGAAACTTCTTGGAAGTGAAGGTATCCTATCGCGAGGAATATCATAAGGGTGAAAGCTGGCAAGATGAAAGCCGATATAGCAATAATTGCCCCGGACAATCCCCCTAAATTGTATCCTATGTAGACAACCAAAGATGTACTCGTTGACCCGGGCACAATTTGTGCTAAAGCAAGACCCTCGTTAAATTGATTTCTCGATATCATCTTTTTCTTTTTTACAAGTGTTTCTTCAATGTGCGCGATGGCAACCATTCCGCCAAAAGCACCGAGACCGATTTTGAAGAATGATTTGAAAATATCCTTTAGCTTAATATCCAAGATTTGCCTCCGAGCAAATAGATACGAAATATTGTATAATAATACAACTTATAATTCGAGGATAAAGCATGATTGTTAAACACATAAAACACTTTGAAACAAATAAATTAAAACATCAGGTTGTGGCGATAAGTATATTTGTAGGCTTTGTTGTCATGTCTTTTTGTTGGGGGCTATCTTATTTCGAGGGAGTATTTGAGAAATGGAGCCCGATTATACTAGGGTCTTTTGTGGCATTTATGACATCGGTGATTTTAAAGGTTTGGGCGGTAAAAGGAGAATTTGAGCATTCCAAGGCCGTATATTCACATCAGATTTTTGAGATAGCAAGCGCTACTTTGCCATATCTTCGAACTGGCCTAAATGAAAAATCAGCTGGTGAAGTTGCAAGAATATTGATAAAAAATATCGACGCAATGGCGGTCGCTCTTACAAATTTAACAACAATATTGGCTTTCTCCGGGGCAGGAGAGGATCACCATCAGGCAGGTGGATTAATTTTAACAGAGGCAACTAAAGAGGTTTTGAAATACAACGAAGCGAGGGTGTTAAAGAGCAAAAAAGAAATAGGCTGTCCTGTTTCCAATTGCCCGTTAAGCGCGGCCATAGCTGTCCCTTTGGAATTGAGAAATAAAGTAGCCGGTGCTTTAAAATTCTATTATTCTGATAAAGAAGAATTAACTGAAAGTAGAATAACGTTTACCGAAGGTTTAGCTAAATTGTTGAGCACTCAACTGGAACTCTCAGAAATTGACAGACAAGAAGGGCTTGCTTGTAAAGCTGAACTCAAAGCATTGCAAGCTCAAATAAACCCTCATTTTCTTTTTAATACCTTAAATACTATTGCCAGCTTGTGTAGAACTGACTCAAAAAAGGCCAGAAAGCTCATAATCCAATTTGCTGATTTTTTTAGAAAATCGCTTGAACGAGATTCGGATTTAGTTACTTTGGAGGAGGAAATAGACTATCTCAACACATACTTGCTCTTAGAAGAAGCTCGGTTTGGAAAGAATCTCCAAATATTAGAAGATGTAGATAAAGAAGTTTTAGGAATTAAAATACCATTTCTAATTATTCAACCTCTGGTTGAAAACGCAATTAAGCATGGAGGGACATTATGGGGACATATTAAAGTAAAAATAGCCGCAAAAATTTACAATTCAGAAGTAATAATTCAAGTGTGCGATAATGGAAAAGGTATTAGTGAGAAAAACCTGAGCAAAATTTTATCTCCGGGGTTTGGTAAAGGAACAGGGATAGGTTTAAGTAATGTAAATGAAAGGTTAAAAAGTCTTTATGGCGAAGAATATGCATTGGAAGTAACGAGTACAAAAAACAAAGAGACCAAGGTTGTAATACATATTCCTATAACAGGAGAGAACGATGAAGATTAAAGCATTAATAGTTGACGATGAAGCTCCAGCTCGCTCAGAACTTAGATATATGTTGCAGGAAACAAGCGATGTCGAAGTGGTTGGCGAAGCGGCAAATGCTGATGAGGCAATTAAACTTATAAAAGCCCTAAATTATGACGTAGTTTTTGTGGATATTCAGATGCAGGGATTAACCGGTCTGCAATTGGCTGAAATTACTAAGGAGCTTTCATTACCACCGGCAGTTGTCTTTGTTACCGCTTATGGAGAATATGCGGTAAAAGCATTTGAGCTTAATGCTCTCGATTATTTGGTTAAACCATTTGAGGAAAAACGCCTTGTCCAAACTATAGAGAAAGTCTCTCGATATAAAGCAAGCCTCGAAGGACTCGAGCATAAAAAGAAAATCAAAAGCGGGAAGGCAGAATTAGATCTCTTGCCTGTGCAAGAGAATGATAAAACAATTTTGATTTCGATTGATAATATAGTTTATATCCATGCCCAAAACGAGCGAATCTTTGTTCATGCGACAGGCGGTGTTTATTCTACTTCTTTTAATTTAAAAGAGTTGGAATCTCGTTTTTCAAACAGAGGATTTTTTAGAACTCATCGAAGTTACCTTGTTAACATCTATAAAGCTAAAGAAATTATACCGATGTTTCATGGAAGTTTTATCTTGCGCCTTTCGGGAGAAATTAAAGTTCCGGTTAGTCGAAGAAAAGCTTCGGAGTTAAAATCAATTTTAGGTATGTAAGCTTAAAATCCATACCGGTAAATGCATTATTTTGGCCACTTACCTTCAAATTTGTATCGTTGAGGGCAAAGTGGTTGTTATTTTTAAGAGGTCAAACTAAAATAATCTAATCTATAGTTGCTTTTGTTTACTAATTAAAGGGGGACATTATTGTGAAGACCGATTTGGAAATTGCACAAGAAGCAAAGCTTAGGCCAATCGAGGAAATTGCTAGAAGCCTTGGTTTAACAGAAGACGAAATTGAACTATATGGTAAATACAAAGCTAAAACAGATCTGGGTGTTTTAAGCAGATTAAAAGATAAGCCCAACGGCAAATATATTGATGTTACCGCTATTACGCCAACTCCACTGGGAGAAGGCAAGACAGTAACAACAATCGGGCTCTCCCTTGGATTAAATGCAATCGGCAAGAAAGTAATGACATGTATAAGGCAACCCTCTCTGGGCCCTGTCTTTGGCATCAAAGGCGGAGCAGCCGGTGGTGGCTATTCTCAAGTTTTGCCTATGGAAGATTTCAATTTGCATTTCACGGGCGATGTTCATGCTGTAAGTCTTGCGACAAATTTGCTAGCAGCCTTTATCGATAATCATATTCTTAAAGGGAACAAGCTAAATATCGATCCGCACACCATTAGTTGGAACAGAGTCGTTGATATAAGCGACAGAGCTTTACGCAATATAGTTATTGGATTGGGCGGTAAAGTTAACGGTATTCCAAGAGAGGCCGGTTTCGATATATCCGTTGCCTCAGAAGCTATGGCAATCCTTGCTCTGGCTAGTGATTTAAAAGATTTGCGCGAGCGTCTTGGTCGAATAGTTTTTGCTTTTACTTATGATGGAAAACCAGTGACGGCTGAGGAGTTAAAGTGTGCCGGTGCAATGGCTGTTCTAATGAAAGATGCAATAAAACCAACCCTTATTCAAACGACAGAAAATACTCCATGTCTTGTGCATGCCGGGCCTTTTGCCAACATTGCGCATGGCAATAACTCAATAATTGCTGATAAAATTGCTTTAAAACTGGCAGATTACGTGGTCACGGAAAGCGGTTTCGGGGCTGATTGCGGAGCCGAAAAATTTATGGATATTAAGTGTCGGGTAAGTGGCTTAAAGCCAGACTGCGTGGTCGTTGTTGCCACAGTTCGGGCACTGAAGATGCACAGTGGTAAATTTGAAGTTGTTGCCGGAAGGCCGCTTGATCCGGCTCTAACCAGAGAAGATTTGGATTCTCTCTCCAAGGGTATTGAGAATTTAGAAGCGCACATCGAGAGTTTGAAGAATTTTGGGGTGCCAATAGTCGTTGCTGTCAACAAATTTGCAACTGATACCGAGAAAGAAATAAATTTTATACGCGAGCGAGCAATAGCTGCCGGAGCCGAGGACGCTATTAAAAGTGAAGTTTGGGCTAAAGGTGGAGAAGGTGGAAAAGAGCTTGCGGAAGCGGTTGCAAAAGCTTGTGAAAAGCCATCGAATTTTAAATTTCTTTATCCTGACGATGTCTCAATTAAAGAGAAAATTGAAACTATTGCAACTAAAATATATGGTGCGGCCGGAGTCGACTTTTCACCTATCGCAGAAAAGAAAATCAAATTATATGCTGAATATGGATGGGACAAGTTCCCAATTTGTATGGCTAAAACACACCTTTCGCTATCTCATGATCCCATGTTAAAAGGAAGACCGCGCAACTTCCGGTTGCCAATTAGAGATATTCGCCCATCAGTTGGTGCCGGTTTCTTGTATCCGTTGTGTGGTGATATGAGGACAATGCCGGGACTTCCCTCTGTCCCTGCGGGAACAAAAATTGATATTGACGAAAATGGCAAGATAGTTGGTTTATTTTAAAAAGAAAAGAGTATTTAAATGAAATATAAGGTGATCTTCTATCCGGATAATATCCAGATTAAGGTGGAAGAAGGAGAAAACCTTCTCCGCGCCGCTATGATTGCTGGAGTTTGTCTAAATGCTTCCTGTGGGGGAGACGGAACTTGTGGAAAATGTCGGGTGATTATCGAAAAAGGTATTGTTGAACAACAATCAACCGGCAGATTAACAACAAAAGAAATTGAACAGGGTTATGTGCTGGCCTGTCTTTCTAAGGTTGGAAGTGATTTAGAGGTGAGAATTCCTTCCGAATCTCGCTTGGGGAAATTTATTGAAAGAAAAGCCCCCTCTGCTTCGCACATGCTGATTGCGCGGGGTTGGGAGGAGTATCTCTCAAGTTGGAAGATGTCCCCCCCGGTTCAAAAGTTTTATATTGAGATGTCCCCACCCAGCTTAGACGATAACACGGACGATTTGCGAAGAATAAAGCGCACTTTAAGCAAAACTCATGGTTTAAAAGAGGAAGTGGACATCGATCTTTCAATCTTAAAATATATGGTCCGGATTCTTAGGGAGGCAAATTGGCGAGTTACGGTAACTTTAGTTGAATTTGATTCTCATACTAAGATTATCAAAATTGAAGCCGGGGATACTACCGGGAAGAACTATGCCGTAGCTGTAGATATCGGGACAACCACCATTGGCGCCCGTTTAATAAATTTAAGTAAGCAAGTGGCTGGGGCTCAGGGTTCCAAATATAATGCTCAAGCTAGTTGTGGAGCAGATGTAATTTCAAGGATGATTTTTTCTTGTAAAAAAGACGGGCTTGTTAAATTGCAGTCGTTAGTTGTGGATACAATAAGCGAGCTTATAGCGGAATTAGTGAGTAAAGCAGGAATCGAATTTTCCGATATTTCTTGTTTAATTCTAGCCGGCAATACAATTATGACTCACCTGTTTTTTGGGTTAAGTCCCAAATATATAAGAGAAGCTCCTTATATTCCTACTGCGACGAATTTTCCCTGGATTAAAGCGAAAGACTTTGGGATGAATATCTTTGAAGAAGTCTATGCTTATTGTTTCCCCTGTGTTGCCAGTTATGTTGGCGGGGACGTGGTGGCCGGCGTTATTGCTTCGGGGATGTCTCGTTCAAATAAGTTAACGTTATTTATAGATGTTGGGACTAACGGGGAGATTGTTTTAGGGAATGCCGATTGGTTGCTTGCTTGTTCTTGTTCAGCTGGTCCTGCTTTTGAGGGAGGCGGCGTCAAACATGGCATGAGAGCGATCAAGGGGGCTATCGAGCAAATTCGCATCGACAGAAATACTTATGAACCAATGATTTTAACTATTGGGCAAACAAAGCCCGTTGGTATTTGTGGGTCTGGTCTCATTGATGCTTTAGCTGAGATGTTTTTAAGCAAAATAGTGGACCAAAGAGGCAAAATAAATGTGAACATTGACTGTCCGAGAGTTAGAGAAGGGGAGCATCGCCCCGAGTATGTTTTAGTGTGGGCGAATGAAACCGCTAACGGTAAGGATATAGTAGTTACAGAAGTAGATATTGATAACTTAATAAGGGCAAAAGCGGCCATTTTCGCCGGGATAAGTGTTTTATTGGAGAGTGCCAACGTAAATGCATCAGATATTGAAGAGATTTTTATTGCCGGTGCTTTTGGCAACTATCTTGAAATTGAGCGGGTTCAAGTAATAGGTCTTTTGCCTGAATGTCCGTTTGAGAAGGTGAAGTTTGTAGGTAATGGTTCTCTTGCCGGGGCAAGCCTCGGTTCGCTGTCGAAAGAAATTTTATTGGAGGCAAAAGAGGTGGCTGAGAAGATGGCTTATGTGGAGTTAAGCGCTGATGCTAAGTTTATGGATAAATATATTTCAGCTTTATTTTTGCCTCACACGAATATAGAATTATTTCCGACAGTGATGAAAGAGTTAAAAAATAAGTAATAAGTGGTGAGCTTGATGGCTTTTACGATAGCAGTTGCGGGCAAAGGCGGCACAGGAAAGACGACGATAAGTGCTTTGATAATTAAATATTTACTTGAAAAGAAAATGACTCCGATTTTAGCGGTGGACGCTGATGCTAATTCCAATTTGAATGAAGTTTTGGGTGTTAAAGTGATAAATTCCATCGGTGAGGTAAGGGAAGAGATAACTAAAAATGTTAACTCAATTCCAACCGGGATGTCTAAAGATGCTTATCTGGAACTAAAAATTCAAGAAATTTTAGTTGAGGCATCGGGATTTGATTTGTTGGCCATGGGCCGACCCGAAGGCCCTGGTTGCTACTGTTACGTAAATAATATTTTACGGCGATACATGGATATACTGGCGAAAAATTATAGTTACGTAGTTATGGATAATGAAGCCGGAATGGAGCATTTAAGCAGACGAACAACCTATGAAGTGGATCATCTTTTGTTGATTTCGGATACAAGCCCTCGAGCAATTCGGGCGGCGGCTAAAATTAGAGATTTAGTCAAAGAACTTGAGCTTAAAGTTGAAGAAACACATTTGATAATAAATCGTGTCCCTAAAGAGGGGCTGAGTCCCATTTTAAAGGAGGAGATAGATAAGTTGAACCTTAATCTTTTAGGAACTCTTCCATTAGATGAGCAGATTTTAGAGATGGATTTAAAGAAAAGGCCGATTTTGGAATTGCCCGGTGGTTCTTGTGCTTTTCGAGCAATTTCCGGGCTTATTGAGAAGCTTAATTTTTAAAACTGAAAGGGGAGCACTAAATGTCAGCAAAAATTATTGATGGTAAGGCCATCGCCGCCTCAATACGACAAGATATGGTAGACGAAGTAGCCCAATTGAAAAAGGAGGGTATTACGCCGGGGTTAGCTGTTGTCATTGTTGGAGATGATCCCGCTTCTAAGGTTTATGTTGGTCAAAAGGAAAAGGGTTGCGCCCAAGTTGGCATTTATTCAGAAAAATATGCTTTGCCGGCAGATACTTCTGAGGAAGAATTACTGGCTTTAGTTAGTAAATTAAACATAGATGACAAGATAAATGGAATATTAGTTCAGCTTCCATTACCCAAACAAATTGATGAAAAAAAGATTCTTTACGCCATTAGTCCGGTAAAAGATGTGGATGGTTTTCATCCGGAAAATATTGGGAAGCTGGTTATAGGAGAAGATGCTTTTCTTCCCTGTACTCCACACGGAATAATGGTCTTGCTTAAACACGCCGGAATAGATTTGAGGGGAAAAGAAGCGGTGGTTGTTGGGAGGAGCAACATTGTTGGAAAGCCGATTTCACTTATGTTGTTATCGAAAAGCGCGACAGTTACTATCTGTCATTCAAAGACAAAAGATTTGAGTTTTCATACTAAGAGGGCAGATGTGCTTGTGGCCGCAGTGGGCAAACCGGAGATGATAAAGGGCGAAATGGTTAAAGATGGGGTTATCGTTATAGATGTTGGGGTAAATCGATTAGAGAGCGGAAAGCTTGTTGGTGATGTGGAGTTTGAAAGTGTGAGCAAAAAAGCTTTAGTCATTACTCCGGTTCCGGGTGGAGTTGGACCAATGACGATAACGATGCTTTTAAAGAACACAATTAAAGCAGCGAAAATGCAGGCATAAAGCTGTAGAAAAATTTAAAAAATTTAATTTTGAATTTTGAAAGGAGATATAAGATGGTATTTCAAGCACCGGTAGATACGTATCAAGGGAAGGTTCGTGAAGTTACTGTGGGCAAGGAAGGCAGTCAGGTAGTGGTTGGTGGAGAGACCACGCTCCCATTTTATTTTTTTGAGGGAGAGATGCCAAGACGGCCGGTTATAGCCATGGAGATTTATGACGCGGCTCCAAATAATTGGCCAAGTGCTGTCGTTGAGCCATTTAAAGATGTATTAAATGACCCCATTGCTTGGGCCAAAAAGTGTCAGGATGAGTATGGGGCGGATATGATTTGTTTACGACTTGTTAGCACTGACCCAAATGGTGAAAATCGAGATCCTGCAAATGCCGCAGAAACCGTTAAAGCTATCTTGGGAGCGATTTCCATTCCTTTATGTGTTTATGGAAGTGGTAATGCTGAGAAAGACGGAGAGGTTTTAAAGAAAGTTGCTGAGGTTGCTGAGGGGAACAGAGTAATACTTGGTCCTTCACAAGAAGATAACTACAAATCGATAACGGCTGCGGCTATTGGTTATAAGCATAATGTTTCAGGACTTTCTCCAATAGATGTGAATATGGCCAAGCAATTAAATATATTGATGACCCAACTAGGTTTAGACGCGGGCAGATTAGTGATGGACCCAAGCGGCGCGGCTTTGGGCTACGGGCTGGAGTATGTCTACTCGATTACTGAGAGATTGAGACTTGCAGCTTTACAACAAAATGATGGAATGACCCAAATGCCGACATTATGTGATTTTGGCAGAGAAGTTTGGAAGGCCAAGGAAGCAAAAACGGAAGATGAGCCAAGCTGGGGAGACCCGGAAAAGAGAGGGATTCTCTGGGAGTTTATGACAGCAGCCAGTATGTTGATTGCCGGAGGAGACATCTTGATTATGAGGCACCCCGAAGCGGTTAAATTAACAAAGAAATTCATTGATGAATTGATGAGCTAACTGGAGGAATATAATGTCTAATTGCGTTTGCGGGGCCAAAAAAGAAGAGAAAAAAATTCAAGTAAACGTAAATGACGTTCGTAAATTATTGAAAAAATATGAAGAGAAAAAGGGAGTGCTTGTGCATGCCCTTCAAGACGTTCAAAAAGAATTTGGTTTTTTGCCTGAGGAAGCGCTCAAAGTCATTGCTGAAGTAATGGACTTATCTTTGGCTCACGTTTATGGAGTTGCCTCGTTTTACGCGCATTTTTATTTTACTCCGCGAGGCAAAAATATAATTAAAGTTTGCACGGGCACGGCCTGTCATGTTCGCGGTTCGAAGGTGATTCTTGAGGGATTAGAAGAAGAACTTGGCATAAAAGCTGGCGAGACGACCGATGACTTTGAGTTCACGCTTGAAACAGTAAGTTGTGTGGGCTGTTGCGCGCTTGCTCCCGTTGTGGTGGTAAATGAAGAAGTTTCAAGAGAGAAAAATTCGAAGAAGATAATCGCAATTCTTAAAAATAAAAAGGAAGAGAATGATGAGTAAGTTTAAAAGCTCTAAAGAGCTAAGTGTTTTGCGAAAAAAAATATGTGACGAAAGAGCAAAACAAAAAAAGACAATAGTTCGAGTTTGCAACGGGACTGGTTGTCGTGCTTCTGGCGCGCAGAAGGTTGTTGAAGCTTTTAAAAAAGAGGCTACCAAGCAAGGCGTTGATTTTGAGATAAGGCCAACGGGCTGCCAGGGTTTATGTGAAAAAGGCCCTCTTGTAATTGTAGAGCCCTTAGATGTTTTTTATCAAAAGGTTGATCCGTTTGATGCGGCAAAGATAATTGATCTTACTATAAATCGCGGCAAAGTTATTGATCGGCTGCAAGTGGTTGATCCTGTTACGGGAGAGCTTGCTGTTAAAGAAGAGGAAATTTCCTTCTATGGCAAACAGCAACGCGTAGTTTTAAGAAATTGTGGCCACATTGATCCCACTAACATAGAGGATTATATAGCAATTGGGGGCTATGAGGCGTTGGTGAAAATTTTAAATGATATGACGCCGGAAGAAGTGATAGAAGAGGTTAAGAAATCTAATTTAAGAGGTCGAGGTGGGGCAGGTTTTCCTACGGGAAGAAAGTGGGAAGGCGGTCGAAGAACAAAGAGTGACGTGAAATATATTGTTTGCAATGGTGACGAAGGGGACCCGGGAGCCTTTATGGATAGAAGTGTTTTAGAGGGTGACCCCCACTCTGTTATTGAAGGCATGATAATAGGGGCTTATGCTCTGGGCAATTGTAAAGAGGGATTTATATATGTAAGACAAGAATACCCTTTGGCGGTCGAGAACTTAACAGTGGCGATTAATCAAGCGAGGGAGCTTGGTCTTTTGGGCGAGAATATACTTGGGAGCGGTTTTGATTTTGATTTGGAAATAAAACGTGGAGCAGGAGCTTTTATTTGTGGAGAGTCGACAGCACTTATGTTTTCTATTGAGGGCAAAAGAGGGATGCCTCGAACTACTCCTCCTCGTTCTGTGGGAAAAGGACTATGGGATAAGCCCACAGTGTTAAATAATGTTGAAACCTTCGCTAATATTCCTCCAATAATAATTAAGGGAGCAGACTGGTTTCCCTCTATAGGCACAAAGGGCTCTCCGGGAACCAAAATATTTGCTCTGACCGGAAAAGTGAAAAACACTGGTCTTATTGAGGTTCCTATGGGAATAACTATTCGGGAAATTGTCTATGATATAGGTGGCGGTATTTTAGGCGACAAAGAGTTTAAAGCTGTTCAGACAGGAGGACCGAGTGGCGGTTGTCTTCCAAAAGAATATCTGGATTTACCCGTTGATTTTGATTCATTAACAGAAGTTGGAGCCATGATGGGCTCCGGCGGGCTTGTTGTGATGGATGAGTCCAATTGCATGGTGGAAATTGCAAGGTATTTTCTCTCTTTTACTCAGGTGGAATCTTGCGGGAAGTGCCCGCCTTGCAGAATTGGAACATATGAGATGCTTGAGATTTTAAACAGAATCGTTGAAGGGAAAGGCGAAGAGGGTGACATAGAGCGTTTGGAAAGCATCGGCAAACATATTCAGAAAACTGCTCTATGTGGTCTAGGTAAGAGCGCGCCCAATCCTGTGCTTTCAACCATTAAATATTTTAGGGATGAGTATGAAGCCCACATAAGGGATAAATATTGTCCGGCTGGGCAATGTACAGCACTTGGCCATTATCAAATAAACGAGGAGGATTGTCTCCTTTGCGGTCTATGTAAAGAGGTGTGTGCTTATGACGCGATTACAGAAGAGCGAAACAGGTTCTATATCGATTTATCATACTGTCAAAAGTGCGGAGCTTGTATAGGGGTTTGTCCGACCGGTTGTGTTGTGAGACAGTTTGAACGAAAATCCACTCCTACTGGTAAGCAGGAGGTGGCTACATGAGCAGTGATGGTTGCCCGGTCTTGATAGTACTTGAATTTCTAAAGGGATTTGCCCGAGATAAGATGTGTGGCAAGTGTCTGCCCTGCATGTTTGGAACAGCGCAGATGGTCGATGTTTTAGAGAGGATTACAAATGGAAAAGGAGAAGAAGAAGATATGGCTCTGCTTGATGAAATATCTTCTTCTATCGTGGATACTGCTCGATGCAAACTGGGTAAGGACGCGGCTACTTTTGTAAAGGACTCATTGTCCGCATCTAAAAGTGAGTATGAAGAGCATATAAAGGACAAGTATTGCGCTCATAAATCTTGTGAGATTATTGTGAACTACCAGATAAACCCAGAGAAGTGTACGATGTGTGGAGCTTGCAAAGAGGTTTGCTCCAAAGATGCAATCATCGGTGAGAAGATGGTTTCTTATCTTTCGGACAACAAACCTTATTATATTAAAAATAAAAAGTGCACCAAATGTGACGAGTGTTTGGCCGTATGTGAAGCCGGTGCTATAGAAATTGTTTAACTAAAGGAGGAGAAAAATTGAGTGAGCAAGTCACTGTAACGATAAATGGAAAAGAAGTAAAGGTTCCCGAAGGAGTTTTCATCATTCAGGCGGCCAAGATGGCGGGGATAGATATACCCCATCTCTGTTATTGTGAATGCCTGCCCAGCACGGGGTCGTGCAGAGTTTGTTTGGTTGAAGTTGAGGGGATAAAGGGGTTGGTTGCCTCATGTGCTCGAAAAGTTAAGGATGGAATGGTGATTGCCACTGATACAGAAAAGATCCGGGAAGCCAGACGTTTTGTTCTTGAATTAATACTTTCAAATCATCCCGGCGATTGCATGAGTTGCGATAAAAACGGTGCTTGTGAGCTTCAGAAATACGCATACGAGCTTGGCATTGAGAAAACAAGTTTCTTGATGAAAGATCCCGGTTACGAGATAGATAAAAGCAATCCTTTTATAGAGAGGAATTACAATCTCTGTATTTTGTGCGGACGGTGTGTGGGAATCTGCAAAACGCAGGGGGCAGATATCATAGATTTTATAAAGCGAGGCATGATTACCAAGGTGGCAACCCCGTTGGATAAGCCCTTGCAGGAATCGGGCTGTGATTTTTGTGGAAGCTGTCTCGCGGTTTGTCCTGTTGGCGCGTTACTCGAGGTCGACAGGCGTTTTCGTGGGCGAGAATGGGAAATGAAAGAGACAAGAACAGTCTGCTCTTATTGTGGCTGTGGTTGTGACCTTGTATTTGGCATCGTGGATGGGCAGATTATGAGAGCAACCGGCGAGGGCCTGGGAGATTTTCTCTGCGCGAGAGGCAGATTTGGATGGGATTTTGTAGAAAGCCCTAAGCGAATTACAAAACCTTTGATTAAAAAAGACGGGGTTTTAACCGAAAGCACCTACGAAGAGGCCTTTGGGTTTGTAGCAGAACGTCTTCTTGATATAAAGAAAGCCCATGGGGCAGATAGCGTTGGCGGCTTTATCGGCGCGGGGAACACAAACGAGGTTGCTTACTTATTCCAAAAGTTTTTAAGGGCCGGTATCGGGACGAACAACATCGATAGCTCCGCCAGACTTCTCGGTTTCCCCGCCTTAGTTGATTTATATGAAGCGTTGGGAGACGGAGCTGTTGTCTCAATGAAAGATGTTGAGGAAGCCGATGCTCTCTTGCTCGTAAACGCGGATGTTACGGTGGCCTATCCTCGTGTGGGTGTAGCCGTAAAGAGAGCGCTTTCAAGCGGAGCGAAGTTGGTAACCATAGATGCCAGAAGAACGAAAATTTCCGAGAAAGCCGATATATATATTCAGTCAAAGGTCGGCTCCGACGAGTTTGTCTTAAGTGGGCTTTTGAAAGAGTTACTTGACGGTAAAATTTACGATGAAGAATTCGCCAAGAAGTGCGAGAAATTTGAAGACTTAAAGAAATCTCTTGGCAAATTGAAGATGGAAACGGTAGAAAGAGAGTCGGGAATTTCTAAAGATGTTTTGAAGGAAGCCGCAAAACTTTATAGCGAAGGGAAGAAGGCGGTCATAATCTTTGGGGCCGAAACGGCAAGCCCTCAAACCATGGAATTGATTGCCGATATCTCACTTCTAACAGGTAGAACTAGAGCGAGCGTTCTCCCGTGCCTCCTCTCTTCTAATCTGCGAGGCACGGTTTACATGGGAGCTTTGGCCGAATTTTATCCGGGTGTAAGAAAAATAGATGAAGCCAGGAACGATTTTGAGAAGACTTGGGGAGTTAAACTTCCTAAAAAGGCCGGGCTTTCTATTAAGGAAATGTTAGACGGAATGGGCTCATCTATTCTTGGGATGTATATAGTTGGAGCGGATCCGGTTACTCAATTTCCTAACTCTTCCAGTGTGGCCAAGTCGCTCTCATCCTTAGACTTCCTGGTGGTCCAAGATACTTTTTTGACGGAAACCGCAAAGTTGGCCGATGTTGTGTTGCCAGGGATAACTTTAGCCGAGAGCAATGGAACCATTGTTAATATGGAATATCGAACGAAAGAGGTTAGGGCAGTTATTGAACCTTTGGCCGAAACTGATTGGAAGACGGTAACCGCTTTGTCTAAAAGAATGAATTATACTATGGGCTACTCTTCTGAAAAGGAGATTGCCAAAGAAATAAAGTCTCTGGTTTTCGTTCCAAAGAAAATCGAAAGAGATACATATAGCTTTATCTTAGTGGAACCCAAGGTTTCTGGTGAAGAGCCCGATAAAAAATATCCTTATACTTTAATTGTTGGAGAAACAACATTTGGGTTTTATGATGGAGTTAGAACAAAAATTTCCAAACTATCTGAACTTGAGCCAAATATGGGAGATTATGTTATTTTTAACTCAGACGATGCTGCGTTTTTGGGGCTTGAGGATGGTTGCAAGGTCACGGTTAAATCGAGACGGGGCAAGGTTACAACCTCGGCAAGGATACTTGATTTCTTACCCAAGGGGATGTTTTTTATGCCTAGTTGTCACCATAAACAAGGCGTTCTAGCGAGCGATAGCATAGATTTAAAATTAAAGAGCCCGCAAGATCAGTTAATTGCTGTAAGTGTTTCAAAAGAAGGAGTCGCCAAATGAAAAAGCAAAGCAAAAACGAAGAAAGCAAGTTTTACCCTGCGGCAAGCACGCAAACCAGCTGCACGGCAAGCGCCAAAATGATAGATAAAGCTAAAAAGGACGGAGTAGAGACCGCTTTTGAAAGGGTTGCTTCTCTTAAGTCATGTTCATTTGGGGCGGGTGGGACGTGTTGCAGAATATGCTCAATGGGCCCTTGTAGAGTGACCGAGACGAGAACCGGAGTTTGTGGGGCCACCGCTTCTACGGTTGCGGCCAGAAATTTTGCTCGAATGATAGCCGCCGGCGCGGCCGCGCACTCAGATCATGCCAGAGAGGTTATTTTCACTTTTATTGCTGCGGCGAAGGGTGAAGCGCCCGGTTATGAGATAAAAAATGAGACGAAGTTGCATGCTTTGGCTAAAATTTTTGATATCAATATAGAGGGTAAGGATAAAAACCGGATAGCTTTGGAGTTGGGCGAGAAAGCTCTTGCTGAGATGGGGAAACAGCAAGGTGAGATAACTCTTGTAAAGCAGGCTCCGAAGAAAAGGCAGGAGCGTTGGAGAAAAGAAGGCATATCTCCTCGCGGGGTGGACCGCGAGATAGTGGAAACAATGCATCGAACTCACATGGGGGTCGATCAAGATTATAAAAACATCTTGCTTCATGGTTGCCGAACTTCTTTGGCCGATGGTTGGGGTGGCTCTATGATAGCAACAGAATTACAGGATGTCCTCTTTGGCACCCCTGTTCCAGTCAGGTCAAAGGTAAATTTAGGAGTCCTTAAAGAGAATCAAGTTAACGTAATAATTCACGGTCATGAGCCGTTGCTTTCTGAGATGATTGTCACGGCGGCAAGGGACCCTGAGCTGATTGAGGAGGCCAAAAAGGCGGGCGCTAAGGGCATAAATATTGCCGGCATATGTTGTACGGCAAATGAGCTTTTGATGCGCAAAGGTGTTCCGGTAGCCGGTAACTTTCTCCAACAAGAGCTGGCTATCTGTACCGGCGCAGTCGATGCCATGGTTGTTGATGTTCAATGTATCATGCAGTCGTTACCCACCGTGGCTAAATGTTATCACACTGAGGTAATTACTACTTCGGCGAAGGGAAAAATTTTGGGTGCCACCCATATGGAATTTGATCATCACAAAGCGCCGGAGGTAGCAAAAGATATCGTCAGGCGGGCAATTAAAAATTATCCCAAGAGAGGCAAGGTTGATATTCCCAAGGAAGAGATCGAGCTCATTGCGGGTTTTTCTCACGAGACCATAAAGTATTTGCTTGGCGGGCGGTTCCGCGCCTCTTATGGTCCGTTAAACGATAATATAATCAACGGCAGGATAAAAGGGGTTGTGGGTGTCGTGGGATGCAACAACCCTCGGGTTAAACACGATTATGTACATACCACGGTGGTTAAAGAGCTCATCGCAAACAACGTGCTCGTTCTGGTTACCGGGTGCGCCGCGATAAGCTGCGCGAAAGAAGGACTGCTCATTCCCGAAGCCGCTGAGCTTGCGGGCGCCGGTTTGCGGGAGGTTTGCGAGGCAGTAGGTATTCCTCCCGTGCTTCATTGCGGTTCATGCGTGGACAACAGCCGAATTCTCATGGCCGCTTCGGAAATAGTTAAAGAGGGCGGTCTCGGCGAAGACTTAGATGAAATTCCGGCCGCGGGTTGCGCCCCCGAGTGGATGAGTGAGAAAGCCGTAGCCATCGGCCAGTATTTTGTTTCAAGTGGAGTTCCGGTTGGTTTTGGTGTTTCTTTTCCGACGACCAATAGCGAGGTGTTATCCAATTATCTTTTTAAAGAGATTGAGGAGACAACGGGCGGCAAGTGGTTTTACGAGCCCGATCCCGTTGAGATGGCTAAGATATTAATTAAAAATATAGATAAAAAGAGAAAAGCTTTGGGGATAGATCGTGAGAAAGAGAGGGTGCTTTACGATATGGAAATGAGGAGGGATCTGGAAATTGTCTAAGATTATCGCTTCGGCTGCCATAAGGGGCGCCCACAAGATAGCCAAGAGGGCGGAAGAAAATCTTAAGGGAGCTTTAGAGAAATATGGACCCGACAAAAAGGTGGAGTTTCCAAACACGGGGTATTATCTGCCCGTGATTTATGGAATTACCGGGATGGCGGTTTCCACCCTTGGAGACATGGAGAAGGTTTTGGCATATTCCAAAAGCTTGCTTCCGCCTGTTCCGTCAGAGAAAGTCTGGCTACCGTATCTGGCTCCCGCTTTGGATGCGGGAATGGCGACACTTTTTATGGATGAAATTATTGAGGCAATTAAGTATGTGGAGTCTCCTCCTTATACTGTGTCATCTAAACCAACGGATAGCAATCTTTGGTTGGGTGCGGCCGATGATGTGATAATGAGAGAAAGAGGAGTTGAATTTGTTGATGGTTCAGCACCGGGTTTTGCCGCGTGTGTTGGAGCAGCACCTACAAATGAAATAGCGGTAAAAATAGCACGAGAACTTCAAGAAAAAAATATCTATGTCTTTATGTCAGCTTCAACTGATGGAAAAAACATGGCTGAGCAACTTAAAGAAGAAGGCGTTCAGATGGGATGGGAAACCCGTCTGGTTCCCTTTGGTAAAGATGTTACCGCGACCGTCTTTTCCGCGGGGTTTGCAACTCGCGCCGCGCTTTCTTTTGGCGGAGTTAAACCCGGAGATTTTAGGAAAGTGTTACTCTACAACAAAAATAGGATTTTTGCCTTTGTTCTGGCTTTAGGAGAGGTCGATGATGAAAAATATGCTCAAGCGGTGGGAGCTGTAAATTTTGGTTTTCCAACTATTGCTGATACTAATATTCCTCAAATTCTCCCAACAGGAGTTTGTACTTACGAGCATGTTGTGTCAAATGTTCCCCACGATAAATTAGTAGAAAGAGCAATTGAAGTAAGAGGGCTTAAGGTTCAGGTTACCAAGATTGATATTCCCGTTTCTTTTGGCTCTGCTTTTGAGGGAGAAAGAATTAGAGGGGAAGATACCTACGTAGAATTTGGTGGAACAAAGACACGTGCCTTTGAATTCTTGAGGATGAAAGAGATGGATGAGGTGGAAAATGGCAAAATCGAGGTAGTTGGCAAAGATATAGACGAAATCAAGGAGGGCGAACGGCTTCCTCTTAGTATAGTAATAGATGTTGCTGGTAGAAAAATGCAGGAAGATTTCGAATCAGTTTTAGAAAGACAAGTTCACCATATGATTAATGGTGCTGAAGGTATATTTCATATGGGGCAGCGCGATATCATCTGGGTAAGGGTTAGTAAGAAAGCTAAAAATGTTGGCTTTAAATTTCATCATTTTGGGAAGATACTTATCGCGAAGCTTGCCGCGGATTACCCCGCAATTGTGGATAAGGCTCAAGTTACAATCTACACCGATCTTGAAAAGGTTGACCAGATGTTGGAGGAAGCTCGAAAAGCATACCATCACAGGGATGAAAGGGTGCGGGGGATGACCGATGAGAGCGTTGATACTTTTTATTCCTGTACCTTATGTCAGAGTTTTGCTCCAAACCACGTCTGCATAATTACTCCCGAGAGATTAGGGCTTTGTGGGGCGTATAACTGGCTTGATGGCAAGGCAGCCTATGAGATTAATCCGACGGGGCCTAACCAGCCGGTTAAAAAAGGTGAAACGATAGATGCAGTTAAAGGTCAATGGAAAAATGTCAATGAGTTTGTCTTTACGAAATCTAATCAGTCTCTTGAGCATTTCAACGCCTATTCTATGATGGAGGATCCAATGACTTCGTGTGGTTGTTTCGAGTGCGTGGTGGCGGTTCTCCCAACGACTAACGGGATCATGATAGTAAATAGGGAGTTTCCCGGAATGACGCCCTGCGGAATGAAATTTTCAACCTTAGCTGGGACCGTAGGTGGTGGTGTCCAGCTTCCCGGGTTTATCGGGATAGGCCGTCAATATATAATGAGCAAGAAATTTATTTCTGCCGATGGGGGTTTAAAGAGGATTGTCTGGATGCCTAAGGAGTTGAAGGATACTCTTCGTTCGGAATTTCAAAAACGTGCAGAAGAAGAAGGTGACCCTAATTTCATCGATAAGATTGCCGATGAAACAGTGGGAACTACTGAGGAAGAAGTTCTGGCGCATATGCAGAAAGTTGGACATCCGGCCTTAGAGATGTCCCCAATGTTCTAATCAGCCCCCAGCATCCAGCCACCAGGGGCCAGAAGTATTACGTATTGCCTGGAAGCTGACGACTGATAGCTGGTAGCTAAAATCGACTAAAAGGAGATTTATGTATGGCTTTAACTGGACTTGATATTTATAAAAAATTACCTCAAAAAAATTGTGGTGAATGTGGGATACCTACTTGTCTCGCTTTTGCTATGAAACTTGCGGTGGGGCAGACACAGTTGGATGCGTGTCCATATGTTTCCGAGGAGACTAAAACTGAATTATCCGAAGCTTCGGCTCCCCCCATACGTCTTATCACAGTGGGCACGGGCGACAAAGCTTTAAAGATTGGGGAGGAAGCTGTGCTCTTCCGTCACGAGAAGACTTTTTATCACCAACCGGGTCTGGCAATTCTTGTTGACGATGGAATGGATGAAGCAGTGATTGATGAAAAACTTGCGCAGTTAAAAAGCTCTCAATTTGAGAGAGTAGGCCAGTTTCTTCGAGCTGATTTGGTGGCCGTTAAATCATCTTCAAATGATTCGGCTAAATTTGTGACGCTTGTTAAAAAAGCTATGGGAACCGAGTTCCCACTGGTATTAATTAGTGAAAACTCTGAAATAATGAAGGCCGCTCTTTCAGTTTGTGTTCAAACTAAACCTCTTCTTTATGCGGCAAATGAAAACAATTTTGAGCAGATGGCCGCTCTTGCTAAAGAGAGCAATTGTCCGTTGGTGGTTGCGGCTAAAGATCTTGGGGCTCTTTCTGACTTAGTAGAAAAAGTAACAGCTAAAGGAGTTAAAGATATAATTCTTGATCCTGGCTCAAGAACAATAAAAGATAGTTTGAAGGATGCAGTATTTATAAGGCGAGCAGCCTTAAAGAAAAAATTTAAACCTCTTGGCTACCCAATTATTACTTTTCCTTGTGAAATGTATGACGACCCTTATATGGAAGCAGTGGCTGCCGGGGTTGGGATAATGAAATATGCGGGAGTTATCGTGGTTAGCGATCTTGAATCCTGGAAGGCACTTCCTTTGTATGTTTTGCGCCAAAACATCTACACCGATCCTCAAAAACCCATGCAAATTGACGAGGGGATTTATCCTATTGGAGAGCCAGATGAAAATTCGCCCGTGCTTCTTACCACAAATTTTTCCTTAACTTATTTTACTGTTTCGGGTGAGGTGGAGGCCAGTAAGGTTTCATCCTGGATTTGCATAATGGACGTAGAAGGATTATCTGTTTTAACTGCTTGGGCTGCCGGTAAGTTTATACCTGAAAATATTGGTCCGTTTATGAAGCGTTGCGGAATTACCGACAAAGTTAAACATCGCAAGATAGTAATCCCGGGATATGTGGCTCAGATAAGTGGGGAGTTGGAGGAAGAGCTTCCTGATTGGGAAATACAAGTTGGACCGCGAGAAGCCGGGGATATACCATCCTATCTTAAAAACTGGAGCGCTTAGCCTCAACAAATCTAAAAGGAATGGGCGATATGAGCTTAAAAGATGTGGCCATTATTGGTGGAGGTGTTGCCGGCATAAGTGCGTCCTTGGTCTTAGCCGATATTGGTTTTGCGGTTCACATAATTGAAAGGGACGTTCAACTGGGTGGGCATGCGGTAAATTTTGCCTGTAAAGCTACGGATAAATGCAGTAAGTGTCTGGTCTGTTTAGCTGACGAGCTTGTCCTAAAAGCATTTCAACATCCTAAAATAAAAGTTTTAACTGGCTCTGAGGTGACGTCTTTTTCGGGCAAATCTGGGAATTTTGAGCTGCAAATTTCTCAAGCTATCGGAGAAGAGTCGCTTTTTAAAGAACTGATATTAAAAGTTGGAGCCGTTGTTATTGCCACGGGTTTTATGCCTTTTAATGCGGAAGAGAAAAAGGAATACGGGTATGGCAAATATAAAAATGTAATTACTGCTCTGGAACTTGAGAAAGACTTGCGTCTAACCGGAAAAGTTTTGAGGCCCACCGATGGAGCAATCCCAAAGAAAATTGCTTTTTTCCAGTGCGTCGGGAGCAGAGATGAGAGTATAGGCCGGGGCTATTGTTCTAAAGTGTGTTGTCCGTATGCGCTTAGACTTTCAAAGCTCATTAAATCGGAAATTCCTGAATCGGATGTTACGATTTTTTATATGGATGTTCAACCAGCGGGCAAATGTTTTAATAAATTTCGCCAGGAGTGCGAGGAGCTTGGGATACATTTTGTGAGAAATCTGCCCTCAAAAGTTTACGGTTATGTTGATTCGGATTTTCTGCGGGTTAAAAGCTTAAGTGGTGATAAGGGCGAGGTTGTTCAAAATGAATTTGATCTCGTAGTTTTGTCTGTTGGGATGTCTCCCCAGAGCGATGCAAGGTTTTTGGCCGATACTTTTGGGGTCAGTCTCGATAGATACGGATTTTTTGAGGGACAGGGATTTCGGGTTAACCTTTCGAATGTTCCCGGAATTTTTCTTGCCGGAGCGTGTCAGGGACCGAAAGACATCGAAGAGTCAATAGTTCACGGAAAAGCAGCAGCAGTAGAAGTTGCCAGGATGTTGAGGGTGTAATGGAAAAGGAAGTTTCCAAAATAGGCATATTTATTTATGACTGTGAAAGTAAGCTTAAGAACATTTTAAGCACCGATGAAGCATGCTCAAAACTTGAGGGTTTAGGATTTGTTTGTTTTAAAAGTCTTACTCCGCGTTTTACCGAAGTAATGTGTGATTTTGAAAAATATTTAAAGGATAACGAGGTTTCTAAGATAGTAGTTGCCGGTTGCAACCCTCGCCCCAAAAAACAAATTTTTAAAAACTCTTTAAAAAAAATGGGCCTGAATCCTTATTTGGTGAACTTTGTCAATCTTAATGAAGTAATTGGTTATAAAGAGAAAAAGAGAGCCACAGAAAAAGCCGTTAATTTAGTAGTTCGGGCAGCGAAATGGATTAAGATGCAGGAACCTATTGGGACTCAAAAAGTTTTGTTAAATCAAAAAGTTCTTGTTCTCGGAAGTGGAATTGCCGGGATTGAAACAGCTCTTATTTTAGCCGAAGGGGGTTTGGACACGATTTTAATAGAAGAAACCTCTCATCTCGGTGGGGGAGCGGTTGCGATTGAAAACCTAAAAAGTCTTGTCGAGAGCAAAATCGAGGCGCTAACTAACGAAAAAAAAGTAAGGATTATTAATTCCTCATATTTAGTTGATTTGAATGGCCACGCAGGAAAATTTATTGCAAGAGTTGATGGTAAGCAAAAATTGACGGTTGAAGTTGGAGCAATTGTTGTCGCAACTGGGTATAAACCGATTTTGCCTGTTCAAGAGCTTGGTGAAAATCCTGACTCTTTGATTATCGGGCAGAAAGATATGGGGAATAGATTGTCCTTAGGTAAAAATATACCTCAGCGTGTCTGTTTTTTAATCGATTTAGTCGATGAAGATTTAAAGATATCGACTCAGGCTCTTTTGAAGCAAGCTTTAACTGTTAAAGAAAAGTTTGGTTCTGACGTAATTTGTTTTTGCAGAGATTTAAAAGTTTCGTTTGATGGTGGGGAGGAGTTGTATAAGAAAGCTCGGGAAGCCGGCGTATTGTTTTTTAAGTATGCTGAAAAACCAGAAATTAAGCTTTCATACAACACTGTTGAAGTTCATTTAATAAACGAAGATTACCCTTACGAAAAATTGATTTTTGAAAGCGATTTATTAGTTGTGGGCGAGAAGGCAGTACCTGGTAAAAAATTTGAAGAGTTAGCTAAATTGCTCTCGGTTAATCTTGATTCAAAGGGATTCTTTCAAGAGGAAAACGTGAAACTGTTGCCTACATTTTCCTCTAAGCGTGGGGTATTTTTTGTCGGTGGATGTCGTTTTCCACAAAATATAGAAGAGACGTTTTCCGAAGCAAGGGGCACGGCGGGAGAGGTTCTCTCGTTTCTATCAAAAGGAGAAATTGAACTGGATTTAACATCCGCGAAAATAAATCCGGATAAGTGTGTTCTTTGTCTTACTTGTATTAGAACTTGCCCTCATGGAGCGATAGTTGTTGATTATGAAGAAGAAACGGCAAAAGTGATTCCGCTGGCCTGCCAATCGTGTGGGATATGCGCGAGTGAATGTCCCGTTATGGCCATAGAGCTTCCTCTTTATACCAATGCTCAAATTATCGGGCAGTTAAGTGATGTGGTAGGTGAAGCGGGTTGACGAAGAGAGATTTTAAGCCAAAAATAACCGTTTTTTGTTGTGAGCACTCTGGATTACTATCGGCTGATATGGCAATTGAGTCTGGGTTTGTTTATCCGGAGAGAGTGCGCGTGATAAAGGTTCCATGCTCAGGAAAGATTGAAATCATTCACATCATGAGGGCATTGGAAGAAGGCGATGGTGTTGTGATTTATGCTTGTCACAAAGAAGCCTGTCAATTTTTGAGGGGAAACTTAAGAGCTGAAGCAAGGTTAGCTTATATAAAAAATATTTTGAAAGAAATTGGTATTGAAGAAGAAAGGGTACAGATGCATTACTTGGCCCCTTCCAATGGGGCTAAGTTTACACAAACACTGTCTACTTTTTATGAAGATTTAAAAAGTTTGGGGCTCAATACCGGGAGGGCGGAAGAATGATTGTTGGAGAAAGAAAGCCGATACAAGAAATTCTTAATATGATTGCTGAACATAACAAAATTCTTATTGCCGGATGCGGTACCTGTGCTGCTATCTGTATGGCAGGTGGCGATAAAGAGGTAAGCATTCTTGCGTCAACCATAAAAATGGCGAGAAATAAGGAAGGAAAGCCAATTGAAATATTGGAACACATACCTCTTCGCCAGTGTGAGTGGGAATTTGTCGACGAGTTAAAAGATAAAATTGAATCTTGTGATGCTGTTCTCTCGATGGCTTGTGGAATTGGCGTCCAGACTATTGTAGAACGTTTTCCAAAAGCTATTGTGTATCCTGCTGTTAATACTACCTTTTTAGGTTTACCCGAGGAACAAGGGGTTTGGTCTGAACGGTGTGGGGCTTGTGGTAATTGCGTACTCGATAAAACCGGTGGAATTTGCCCCATCGTTAGATGTTCAAAAAGCTTATTAAATGGTCCCTGTGGTGGCTCTAAGGACGGAAAATGTGAAATTGACCCCGAGGTAGACTGTGCTTGGCAGCTTATTTACGATAGGTTGAAAACGCTTGGGAAACTCGATAATTTAGCTGAGATATTGCCGCCAAAAGATTGGTCAACCGGTCGAGATGGCGGACCAAGAAAGATTATAAGGGAGGATATGAAGCTGTGAAATCGGGAAGTAATCTTGAGAAAATTTTAAGTGCTGGAAATTTTGCGGTGACCGCCGAGCTTGGGCCTCCCAAAAGCGCTGATGCTGAAGTTGTTTACAAGAAAGCTGATAGTTTAAAAGGTTGTGCCGACGCGGTAAATATAACCGATTGCCAGACGGCGATAGTTCGAATGTCATCAATTGCTGTCGGAAGCATGTTAGTATCGAGGGGTATCGAACCAATAGTCCAAATGACCTGCCGGGACAGGAACCGCATTGCGATACAGAGCGACATTTTGGGCGCTTCGGCTTTAGGGGTAAAGAATCTTCTCTGTCTCACCGGGGACCATCAAAAATTTGGCAATCATCCCCAGTCAAAAAATGTCTTTGATTTAGATTCTATTCAACTTATTAAGATGGTTAAGGATATGAGGGACGAAAAGAAATTTCAATGCGGGGAAGAGTTGAAAGTGGAGCCTCGTTTCTTTATAGGGGCGGCCGAGAATCCATTTTCCGATCCCTTTGAATTTAGAGCGCTACGTCTTGCAAAGAAAGTCGACGCCGGAATCGACTTTGTTCAGACGCAAATTGTTTATAACGTTGAAAAGTTTTCAAAGTGGATGGAAATGGTTCGGGAGCTTGGCCTCCACGAGAAAGTTTTTATACTTGCCGGAGTGGCTCCTTTGAAATCTGCAGGTATGGCTAAATATATGAAGAACAATGTGCCGGGGATGGATGTTCCCGACAAAATTGTTGAGCGGATGACCGCTGCCGGAAAAGAAAAAGCTAAAGAAGAAGGCGTAAACATTTGCGTAGATATTATCAATCAAGTTAAAGAGATAAAAGGTGTGGCGGGCGTACACATTATGGCTATTGAGTGGGAAGAGATTGTGCCGGAGATAGTTGCGAAGGCGGGGTTTTTGCCAAGGCCTTAAATAAAAGGGGTCAGTCCCAGTCCTCAGCTGCCAGGAAAAATATAAGAGCAGAGAGCAGAAAATAAGGTAACGGATAAAAGGGGAAAGTCAAAAAGGGACAACTCTAAGCCGTCATTGCGAGGAGCAAGGCGACGAAGCAATCTCATAAATAGCGGATGGTTGAAAGTTAAAAGAGCATAGAATATAGCAAAAACTAGCAAACAAACCATCTAATTAACTATTAAATATCGGCTACAAACTTAGAAATGGAGTTTCTCAATGAGAGAAATAGCAAAAATAGATACAACATTTGCAGAACAAATAAAAAATGAGTGTGGCGAGAATGTTTATTCTTGTTATCAATGCAAGAAATGTACGCTTGGGTGTCCTACAGCTTATGCTATGAGATATAAACCACATCAGCTAATTGAGGCTATCCAATTGGGACAGAAGGATTTGGTCTTGAAGGACCAGTCGATATGGCTTTGTCTTTCGTGTCAAACGTGCATGGCGCGCTGTCCTCAAAATCTTGATTTTGTTAAGGTGGCCGATGCTGCAAGGATAATAGCGCAACGTGAAGGATTTAAGATACCGGTACCTGAAATAGCTGCTTTTAACAGTTCTTTCCTTTCTCTCGTGGAGCGGTTTGGGCGTATTTATGAAATTGGTTTGGTAATGTTAATTAAGTTAAAAACTAAACAGATTATGAAAGATATGGCAATGGGGTTGCCTCTATTTTTTAAGGGTAAGTTTAGCTTTTTACCTCACAAGGTCGAAAATATAAGTGCAGTACGAAGAATTTTTAGAAATACGAAAGAATTGGAGCAGAAATGAAATATGGTTTATATCCCGGTTGTTCATATAGGGGGACGGCTAGGGAGTTTGGAGAATCGATAGATGCCACTTGCAGCGCGCTTAATCTCGATGTGAAAGAACTCGAGGATTGGGTTTGCTGTGGGGCGTCTTCCGCTCACAATACTTCACACCTGCTGGCGACGGTTTTACCTTTACACACTTTAATTTCTGCTCGCGAAGCTGGCTTCGAGAAATTATTGGCGCCGTGTATTGCTTGCGCCTGGCGACTTAAGACTGCCATCAAAGAGATTGAAACGGATGAAAAGTTGAGAATGAAAGCTGAAAAAGTTATTGGCAAGAAATATGAAGGCGGGATCGATGTTTTTAATATAGTCGAATTTTTTACAAAAGAAATTAAGCTGGAAAAGATAAAAAAAGCAGTAAAGAAACCATTAAAAGATTTAAGGGTCGTTTGCTATTACGGGTGTATGCTTACTCGGCCTCCAAAAATTGCTAATTTTGATGTGGTTGAAGACCCCCGGAGTCTTGACAATATAATGAAAATTTTAGGGGCAGAAAGTTTAGATTGGCCGTATAAAACGGAGTGTTGCGGGGTAAGCTTTGCCTTGAGCAGAACGGATGTTGTTATTAAACTCTGTCATGATTTATTAGAGGAGATAAAGAAGCTTGAAGTGGATATGGTTGTTGTAGCTTGTCCTCTTTGTCAAACAAATCTTGACACGAGACAAAAGGAGATTGAAAAGAAATATAATACCAAATACGGCATACCTATAGTGTATTTTACTCAACTCATGGGCCTTGCGTTGGGGAAAACCCCCGAAGATGTTGGTTTAAAACGTCTTACGGTTAATCCTTTCCCGGTCCTAAAAAAGAAGGGAATTTTATAGATGGAATTTAAACCCAGTTGTCTCCCAATGGCTGTTGGAAGCATGCCACATATGGATGCAGTTAAAGCATGCGAGGTAATTTTAAAATATACTCCTCAGATACCGGCATGGCCCCAACTTCCCAACCTTTCTTTTAAAGAAAACATGTGTACTCAAGTTTCAGAGGGTATGCCGGCAGTAAAAATAGATGAAGAGAAAAAGAAAATTTATCTGGACGCAGGGGACAATTTAACTTGGAAGCTTGAGCAATTTTATGAAAAGTTCTTGGCTGAAGACCTCGACTATTTTGAAATATCTGCTGATTATGCTCGAGGGTTTCATGTCATGTTTGACACATTAAAAAAACACCTGCCAAGCAATTTAGTTATTCTTAAAGGGCAGTTAACGGGTCCAATCAGCTTTGGTTTGACGGTTACAGACCAAAATAAACAAGCTGTTCTCTATAATGATTTTTTAAGGGATGCAATTATAAAAACACTTATGATGAAGGCCAAATGGCAGGAGAGGCAATTTAAGAAATTATCTGCCAACACAAAAACCATTATCTTTTTTGATGAACCGTATCTTCAGTCTTATGGTTCAGCTTATATAAAATTAAATAAGGATGAGGTCGTATCTTATCTAAACGAGTGTTTTTCTGCAGTTGAAGGTCTTTGTGGTGTTCATTGTTGCGGTCGAACCGACTGGAGCATTTTGATGGAAACCAATGTTAATATTATAAGTTTCGATGCGTATGACCATACTGAAAGCGTAGCTCTTTATCCCAAAGAACTAAATAAATTTTTAAATAGAGGAGGAGTTCTTGCCTGGGGGATAGTGCCGTCTACTTATCCAACTCCGGATGCAATAGCGAAAGAGACCTTGGATAGCATTCTTAACCGGTTTGAAGAGAAAATTCAGTTATTGGTTGACAAAGGAATAGATAAAATGAATCTTCTTGAAGCAAGCTTAATTACTCCAAACTGCGGCGCGGGCTCAATGACGGAAGAATTGGCGGAAAAGAGCATCAGATTAACTTCAGAGCTTTCTTTAGCTTTAAGAGAAAGATATTTTGGCAGATAGCAGATAGCAGATGGCAGATAGCAGATGGCAGATGGTTAGAGGTTGAACCCTTCTCTCCCTCCCCCTTGACGGGGGAGGGTTGGGGTGAGGGTGAAGGAGCTGATAGCTATTAGTTATTGGTCTTTATGTTTTAGTTTTTGGCTAACGGCTAAAGTTTAGGGTATAGGGTAATGGGGAAAGGGTATTCAGCTCCCAGTCGTGAGCTGCCAGCTTTCAGGGAAACTAAAAATATGAGTACGGAGCATAGAGCAGAGAGCGAGCAGAATATGGAGTATAGAATATAGAGTATAGCAAAACCAGCAATCTGGCCAACAAACTACCGACTCCCCACTAAGAGACTACCGACTGATGGAGCAGAGAGCCGTTAGCTATCGAAGTTACCCAGTACGGGCCAGTATCTGGTAGGGCCGGGTTATCTATCGACGAAAGCGAGGATTTAAATGAAGATAGCAGTTACAGGTAAGGGCGGTGTTGGAAAGACAACCATCGCTGGAGCGCTTGCCAGATTGTATAATGATAAAGGTTATAAAGTTTTGGCGGTTGACGCTGATCCGGATGCTAATTTGGCCTCGGCTATTATTGGGGCGTCAAGATTACGGGAAAAAATTGTACCCATATCATATATGAAAAAACTGATTGAGGAACGTACGGGAGCAAAACTAGGCACCATGGGAAGTTTTTTTAAGATAAATCCAAAAGTTGATGATATTCCTGAAAAGGTAGGGGTGAAGTTTTTAGGCATAAGGCTTCTGGTTTTAGGTGGAGTAGAAAAAGGGGGAAGCGGTTGCATCTGCCCCGAAAGTGCACTTTTGCGGAGTTTAATGAGAAATTTGCTTTTTGAGCGAGATGAAGTGGTTGTCATGGATATGGAAGCGGGTATTGAACACTTAGGAAGAGGAACTGCCGAATCGGTGGATGCTTTTATCGTTGTAGTCGAACCCGGCCTTCGCAGCATAGAGACCGCGAAGTCGATAAGAAGTCTTGCCAAAGACATAGGCATCAAAAAAGTTTTTCTGGTGGTAAACAAGGTTAGAGATGGTGAGAAGAAGCGTATAGAAGAAAAAATAAAAAAAGAAATTCCCGATGTACCTATAGTGGGGTGGCTAAGCGAGAACAGCAAAGTTCGTCTTGCTGATATTGAGGGAAAATCGGCTTACGACCTCGATAAGTTATTTGTAAAAGAGATTGATTCTCTTTGAGAAGAAGTTGAAGAGGCCATGGGCCGGAAGATATAAATTATTTTTAAGAAGGAGGATTTAGATGGCATGTCAGTGTAAGTGCGGGAAGTCGAGTGGTGAAAAACTCAATCTCTCTGAAATTTCTGATATTATTGAAAGATATAAAGATTATCCCGGGGCAACTATCCCGTTACTTCAAGAGATTCAGAAAAGGTTCGGTTATCTTTCTGAAGATGTTTTAGACTATGTTTCTGAGGCCACGGGGATTCAGTTGAGTCAGCTTTACGGCGTAGCCACTTTCTACCCGCAGTTTTCTCTTATTCCGGTGGGGAAGAACGTGATTTCAGTATGTCAAGGGACAGCTTGTCACGTGAGCGGGGCGAAGAAAATAACAGAAGCATTGGCCGATGAATTGGGTATTGAAGAAGGCGAGACCACTCATGATCGGCAGTTTACTTTGAGATCAGTTGCCTGTTTGGGAGCTTGTAGTCTTGCTCCCGTTATGAGAATGAATGATGAAACCTACGGACGGCTAACGCCCAAAATGGTTCGAGAAATAATACGCAACATAAAAACTAAAAATAAGTCGATTAATTAAAAACAGGAGGTTTAGATGTTAATAATTGGAGAAAAAATTAATGTTATGTCAATGACTATAGGCCCTGCCATGAAAAATCGAGATCCCAAGCCAATTCAAGATTTAGCGGTTGCTCAAGTTGAAGCTGGCGCTAATGTTTTAGACATAAACATTGGACCAGCACGTAAGAACGGTGCGGAAATAATGGAATGGGTTGTGAAGACCGTTCAGGATGCGGTCGATGTAATGCTTTGTTTGGATACTACCAACGCGGAAGCGATGGAAGCAGGGTTGAAGGTTTGTAAGAAACAGCCAATTATAAATTCTGCTTCCGGGGAGCCCAATAGGCTTGAAACAATGATGAGTTTGGCTGCAAAGTATGAGGCTAACGTAATTGGATTAACTATGACTGAGACGGGCATTCCGCGAGACGCAAATGAAAGATTAGCAATAGCCGTTGATATTATGACGAAAATGGCTGAAAAAGGAGTCCCAATGGAGAATCTTTACCTGGACCCATTGATTCTTCCGGTTGCTGTTGCTCAAGAGCAAGCTCAGGAAGCAATTGAAGCGATAAAGATGTTTAGGCAGTTAAATGACCCTCCGATTAAAACGGTTGTCGGATTAAGCAATATTTCGAATGGAGCACCTGCTGAAACTAAGCCGCTTTTGGATAGAACATATCTTACCATGCTTGCAACTGTTGGACTGGATGCGGCAATTGCCGATCCTTTTGATAAGGAATTAATGGATGCAGTTAAAACAGTGAGGATATTAAGAAATGAAGTTCTTTACTGTCACTCTTATCTGGATTAGGTGAAATTTATGGCTAAAGGAAAACAAACCAAGGTTTTTATATGCACGGGGACGGGCTGTGTTTTAAGCGGTTCTGAAAAAGTAAAAACTGCTTTTAAGAACGAGCTTAAGAAACGAAAAATTTTGGAAATTGATATTGTTCAGACCGGTTGTCATGGTTTTTGTCAACAGGGCCCAATCGTTGTTATCCAGCCTACGGGGGTTTTTTATCCGAGAGTATCTGTGGAAAATGTTCCTCGCATCGTCGAAGAGCATTTGGTTGGGGGCAAAGTTGTTGAGGACTTGCTTTATGAAGATTCATTGACGAACAAAAAAATTCCTCTTTATAAGGATATAAATTTTTATAAAAAGCAAAACAGAATTGTTCTTCGGAACTGTGGCTTAATCGATCCCGAAAATGTAGATGATTATATTGAACATGGGGGTTATAAAGCTTTTAAAAAAGTTTTAAGCGAGATGGCTCCCGAAGATGTAGTCGAAGAAATTAAGGCTTCGGGCTTAAGGGGTCGCGGTGGAGCCGGGTTTCCCACCGGGCTTAAATGGGATTTTGCCCGAAAAGCCTCCGGTGATATAAAGTACATAATTTGTAATGCTGATGAAGGGGATCCCGGAGCTTTTATGGACAGGAGTGTTTTGGAAGGCGATCCGCATAGCATTCTGGAAGGAATGATGATTGCTGGTTACGCTATCGGGGCTACTGAGGGATACATTTATGCTAGGGCTGAATATCCCTTAGCCGTTAAAAGATTAAGAATTGCCGTTGAGCAAGCCAGGAAGAAAGGTTTTTTGGGCAAGAATATTTTGGGCAGTTCTTTAAATTTCGAGATTAAGATAAAAGAAGGAGCCGGTGCTTTTGTTTGCGGGGAAGAGACAGCTCTTATGGCTTCAATTGAGGGCAAAAGGGGAATGCCCCGCATTCGTCCGCCTTTTCCGGCTCAATCCGGTCTTTGGGGGAAGCCCACCAACATCAATAACGTTGAAACACTTGCAAATATTGCCTGGATAATAACAAATGGGGCCGACAAATTTGCGGCTATTGGAACAGGCAAGAGTAAAGGCACCAAGATTTTTGCAATTACAGGCAAAGTTAAGAATGGCGGATTGGTTGAGGTTCCCATGGGGACAACTCTTAGAGATATAATATTCGACATTTGTGGCGGGATAAAGGAAGATAAGGAATTTAAAGCGGTTCAGATAGGTGGCCCATCCGGCGGATGCCTTCCGGCTAAATTTCTCGATATATCAATAGATTACGAGTCTCTAACTGAGACAGGAGCTATTGTGGGTTCCGGCGGGATGGTTGTTATGGATGAGAGCTCCTGCATAGTGGATTTAGCGAAATACTTTTTGGCTTTTACTCAGAAAGAATCATGTGGGAAGTGTGTCCCTTGCCGTATTGGAACGAAGCGAATGTTTGAGATGCTTCAACGGATGACCAGGGGGGAAAGTAGTGAGGAGGAAATTGTTCTCTTAGAACAGTTAGCTCAAGATGTTAAGGTTTCGTCGCTCTGTGGTTTGGGGCAAACAGCTCCCAATCCGGTGCTTACAATGCTTAAATATTTTCGCGAAGAGTTTGAGGAGCATGTTAAAGAAGGAAAATGTCGAGCAGGAGTGTGTTCCGAGCTTATTGCCTATGTTATTAAAGAGAATGTTTGTAAGGGTTGTGGTGTTTGTAAAAAACACTGTCCGGTGGGTGCTATAAGCGGGGAAAAGAAACATCCGCACGAAATAGATATCGAGAAGTGTGTAAAATGTGGCATTTGTATGCAACACTGCCCATTTGATGCAATATATATTGCAAAGTAAGCTTTTTGAAAGGAGTTTCCCATGATTGTTAAAGATATTATGACTAAGGGAGCTGCATCAATTTATCCGGATGCTACCGCTAAAGAAGCAGCAAACGTAATGAAGAAAAAGAAAGTAGGCTCGCTTTTGGTCGTCGATGACGAAGAACTTCTTGGGATAATTACCGACAGAATGATAGCAACTGAGGTTGTTGCCGTTGGTTTGGATATCAAGAAGACCAAAGTGAGAGATTTCATGCATGAGAGTGTTGTCTCAGTTTCTCCGGAAATGGAGGCGGCAAAGGCCGCTAAATTGCTTGAGGAGTTGGAGATAAGGTATTTGCCGGTAACGGTCAACGGAAAAGTTGTCGGGATGCTTTCTCTCTCTGATATAGCGAATTTTATCAGGGATTTTATCAGCTGCATATTAATTGAGGTTGGAGCCCGAGTTACAAAAAGAAAAGAAGAGTAAACGGAGGAAGTATGCCTAAGATAAGTTTGACGATTAATGGCAAAAAAGTTGTGTCCGAATCGGGCCAAACTATACTTGAGGTTGCTAAGGAAAATGGCATAAGAATTCCTACTCTTTGCCATGATCCGAGACTTAAGCCCTATGGGGCTTGCCGGGTTTGTCTTGTCGAAGTCGAGGGGGCAAGAAATTTTTTGCCTGCTTGTGCAACTAAAGTTACAGATGGAATGGTTGTAAATACAGACACGATTCCGCTTTATGAAATAAGAAGAACCATAGTTGAGCTGCTTCTTTCTGATCATGAACTAAGTTGCATAACGTGTGAAAGCGCAGGCCAGTGTCAGCTTCAAGATTTGGCTTATGAGTTGGGGATAGAAGAGAATCGTTTTAAGGGAGAAAAACATGCTTATACCGTCGAGGATTATAATCCTTTAATTGAGAGGGATTTAAATAAATGCATCCTCTGTGGTCGTTGTGTTCGTATCTGTGAAGAGGTTCAACAGAATAAGATATATACCTTTGCGAATCGAGGATTCGATACCATAGTTACAACTCCTTATGACAGGTCGCTTATTGAAACAAAATGCGAGCTTTGCGGACAGTGCGTATCTACGTGTCCAACAGGAGCCTTAACTGAGAAGATGAGCAGGTATAAGGGGCGAATTTGGGAGATAGAAAAAGTAAAGACAATTTGCCCTTACTGTGGTTGCGGTTGTGAACTTGAGCTTCAGGTTAAAGATGGTGAAATAGTTCGTGTCTCAGCTGATGTCGAAAGCGGAGCGAATAAGGGAAATACTTGCGTAAAAGGCCGTTTTGGTTATGATTTTGTGAATCACTCTGATAGACTCACCTCCCCTCTAATCCGAAAAGACGGGAAGCTGGTAGAAACATCTTGGGATGAGGTCATACGGACTGTTGCAAACAAATTTTCTGAGATTAAAAAGAAGCACGGCCCCGACGCAATTGCTGGTCTTTCCTCAGCAAAGTGTACCAATGAAGAAAATTATCTGATGCAGAAGTTTATGAGGGCGGTGATTGGCACAAACAATATCGACCATTGTGCCCGGTTGTGACACGCTCCAACGGTGGCCGGTCTGGTCAAAGCATTTGGAAGCGGAGCGATGACAAATTCTATCGCCGATATACACGAAGCTGATGTAATTTTAGTTATCGGTTCAAATACTACGGAAAACCATCCGGTAATTGCTCTTGAGATGAAGAGGGCGGTATCTGATTTTGCCACGAAATTAATTGTAATTGATCCCAGAAAGATTCAATTAACCGAACATGCTCACACATGGCTCTCCCAAAAACCGGGAACCGATGTGGCCGTCTTAAACGGGCTTATGAACGTGATAATCGAAGAAGGCCTGGAGAATAAGGAATTTATCAAAAAGAGGACTGAAGATTACGAGGAATTAAAGAAAGCAGTCATTAATTATACGCCTAAGAAAGTCGAGAAGATTTCCGGTATTTCTGCTGATTCCTTGCGAGAAGCAGCGCGATTATTTGCCTCAGCCAAAAATGGAGCAATTTTTTATTGTATGGGAATAACTCAGCATACAAGCGGCACCGATAATGTCCTCTCCA
>NZ_JAUSCH010000085.1 GCF_030651595.1 Candidatus Oleimmundimicrobium sp.
AACCAAACACCTCTCCTTCTCTAACTGTGAAACTCACGTTATCTACTGCTGTAAGATCGTTAAATCTTTTTGTTAAACCTTCAAGGATTATGATTTCCTTTATCCTTTCGCACCTTCTTCAACTCTTTATTCGCCCGTATATTATCAATAAGGACAGTAGAAACTAAAAACAAACCAAGCATCGACCAATACAACTACCCGGAAACCAATCCTACAATATATAAGGTAAGAGGTAAACTCACAAATAATAAGAGCAGACACTTAAAACAAGGAAACTCTTTGCTACAATTTTCTGCTCAGCTGTGCCCCCTCACCCTTCTCTTTCAACTTAATCTTTACACCACTTTAACCGTCAGATGACGAACAAACCACTCGACCGCGAGCCGCGCAACTTCTTCAAGCGCCCCCGGTTCCTCAAAAAGATGGGTAGCTCCGGGAACAATTACAAGCTTCTTTTCACAAGTAAGCTCATCGTAAGCTTGTTGGTTAAGCCCAATTACAGATTCATCAAATCCCCCGACAATGAGAAGAGTGGGAAACTCTACTTTTGAAAGATAAGACATCGCCAAATCGGGGCGCCCGCCGCGAGAAACTATTGCAAAAATTAAGGAGCCCATCCCGGCCGTCGCTTGCAGGGCGGCTGCCGCACCCGTACTTGCCCCAAAGTAACCAATTTGCAAATCTTTGGTTTTAGATTGATTTTTCAGCCAGTTGGTAGCCAATATGAGCCGCTCGGTAAGAAGATTGATATCGAAACGAGTTGAATAAACCGTATCTTCCTCTTCAGTAAGAAGGTCAAAAAGGAGGGTCCCAATACCAGCTTTTTGCAAGACCGTTGCCACAAAATTGTTCCTTGGGCTTAATCGGCTACTTCCACTCCCATGAGCAAATAACACGATTCCCTTAGCTCCCTCAGGTAAAACCAACATTCCGTTAAGAGAAGCTGAATTTATTGGAATCTCTACCAGCTTCTCGTAATTTTCGGAAACTCTTTTTTCTACCATCATGGTCCCCCTCAATTATGAAACGCGTCTTTAATTTAAGAATAAACCTCCATTGTGCCAACTTCAAGAATTCTCATAGTACTTCAAGGTCTTCAAAACCATTGGATATATTCCATTCGGTTCATTTACTAAAAACTATACTGTTATCATAAAATACGAGATTGCTTTGGGACTAACGTCCCTCGCAATGACAAGGAGAAAGTGTTTTGTAAGTGGATAAAAGTCAATTTTTGCTTTAGAGATTGCCTTGGTCGTTGCTATGTTCTATCTACCAACAATAACTGCGTTGGTTTTTTAATTTTTTAGTAATATAGCGACTTAACACTATTTAGGAAATTGATAGCCGACAAAGATTAGAGACGAAATAGAAAATAGACCGAGGTTGAGCTTTTTAACAAACCACCATTGCTTAATTGTTCTAAAATAAAAAAAGCCCTTTCGGGCTTTTTGCTTAATTGGTAGCGGGGAGAGGATTTGAACCTCTGACCTTTGGGTTATGAGCCCAACGAGCTACCGGACTGCTCCACCCCGCGATCATACTATTATCCAAGAATAATCCTTTAGATTACGTTTTCAGCAGAGAGTATGTTAACACACTTAACAAACGATTGCAAAAACGATTATGCCTGCAAGCACTTAAGACAACTTGGCTCCATGCCCTACGGCAATTATAATTTACTTCTTGGGAATATCGATAACACCCTCATCATAAAAACATCAGGAGTATTTGTTTGTTTCGACCAAATTCTTGACAAAAAAACCGTCTTACTTATGATGTTTCTATGTTCTCTTGTTTATCTAAATTAACTGAGCTTAAAGTAAATATTTTATTTAAATGTGCCGATAAAGTTAATAGAATACTTTTAGGTGAAAAAAATGAATAAAAAAACACGTATTTTAATAGTAACTTACCTTATATTCATATTGGTAACAGGAATGGTAGTACCTGCCCTGGCTACTCCTGCCTATGTTGAAAAAATTAACCAAAAACAAGCAGAGACGCAGGCGGTGCAAGAAGAGCTGGAATCTCTCGACAGAGAACTCGAAATAATCATCGAGCAATATAACCTCGCACAATTAGAACTCCAAGAGACTCAGCAAAAATTAAGAGATACCCGCATTCGCCTCGCCCATGCAGAAAATAAACTTGAGGGACAAAAAATAATCTTAAATCAAAGAGCCTCCAACATCTATAAAGGGAGTAAGATTACATTTCTTGAATTTCTCTTAAATATAAAAGACTTCAACGACCTGCTCACAATGATAGATTTTTTAAAAAAAGTCGGGGAACAAGACGCAGATTTAGTTTATAAGCTTCAACGAAGCAAGGAAAACATTGAAACTCTTGAATTAGAATTTGAAAAACTTCAAAGCGAGCAAGTTAAAACCAAAGAAAAAATTGAAACCAAAAAGAGAGAAATCGAAAGAACGATAACAGCAAGAAACAATCGCCTTGAGAATCTGAATGAAGAAATTAAGAAGTTAATGCAAGAAGAGAACGAAAGAAAAGCTCGCGAGCAGGCAAGATTAATTGAACAAATAAAAAGTAATCTCGGAAACGCAAACATAAATGTAAAACCCGGAACAATTGCAGCTACAGCCCTTCTTTACTTAGGAGTTCCTTACGTTTGGGGAGGAGAAACTCCTAACGGCTTCGACTGTTCAGGTTTAGTTAAGTACGTATTTGCCCAACATGGGATTCAACTCCTTCATTACAGCGGATACCAATTTAGCTGTGGAACACCGGTCTCAGTTGAAGCCCTAAGATCAGGAGATGTTGTCTTCTTCGGTAATCCCGTGCACCACGTGGGAATCTATATCGGAAACGGCTACTTCATCCATGCCCCAAGAACCGGCGATGTCGTAAGAGTCACCCCTTTAAACACTAGAAACGATTATGCCGGAGCACGACGCTACATTGGAGTTTAAAATTCTTAAAGATCCTTTAAGAATTTTTGCAATATCTCCCTAATTCTAGTAATCTAATAAAGTTCTTTCGCGCTTTTTTTAAATGGAGAAAAAATGAGGGAATTTATATATTTGGGACTCAATGCCGCAAAATCTTATGGAGCTACTTATGCGGATATAAGAGTAATAAAATTTAAAACTCAATCAATTTCAATTAAAAATGGCAAAGCGGAAGAGATATCAGACTCAGAAAGTTACGGTTTTGGAATTAGAACCCTTGTTAGCGGAGCTTGGGGGTTTGCCAGTAGTTTTGATATCAGTAAAAAAGAGGTACAAAAAACAGCTTCTCTGTCATGCGATATTGCCAGAGCAAGCGCTTCACTTAAAAACGAAGATGTAATTTTAGCTTCTATCGAGCCAATAAGTGGAAGCTATAAAACACCGATAAAGATAGATCCCTTTACCGTCCCCTTAGAAGATAAGCTTTCTATTCTCTTTGAAGCCGAAGAGATTCTGCGCAAAAAGAAAGAAGTGAAGATATCTCAATCCTCCATGAATTTCATATTTAAAGATCAGATATTTGCTAGTACTGAAGGAGCATGGATTAAACAAGAAATAATGATGAGCGGTGCCGGTATCGAAGCAACAGCAATCAGTGAAGGAGATATGCAAGTAAGAAGCTATCCTAATTCTCACGGCGGCCAATTTATCACTGGAGGATATGAACTCGTTAGTGGGCTCCAATTAAAAGAGAACGCAGAAAGAGTAGCAAGTGAAGCGGTCGGCCTGCTTAAAGCTAAGGAATGTCCCTCTAAAATTACAACCATAATTTTAGACGGTTCTCAGCTTGCCCTGCAAGTTCACGAATCAATAGGCCATCCCGTCGAACTCGATAGAGTTTTAGGAATGGAAGCAAGTTTCGCGGGTACAAGTTTTCTTACCTTAGATAAGTTAAATCAGCTAAAAATCGGCTCAGAGATAGTTAACATTACCGCGGATGCCACAATTCCCACCGGTCTGGGGTCTTTTGGATATGATGATGAAGGTGTGCCGGCCCAAAAAACCGACATCGTAAAAAATGGACTTTTCGTTGGTTATATAAATTCCAGAGAAACTGCCGCAAAAACGGGGCAGCTTCCCAATGGAGCCATGCGAGCCGATGGCTGGAACAGAATCCCGCTTATTCGCATGACAAATGTAAATTTGCTTCCCGGCAAGCCATCATTTGACGAACTAATAGCGGACACCAAAGATGGTATTTACCTTGAAACCAACAAAAGCTGGAGCATTGACGATAAAAGATTAAATTTTCAATTTGGAACAGAAATTGGTTGGGAAATAAAAAATGGAAAAATGGAAAAAATGCTCAAAAACCCCAACTACACCGGCATAACTCCTAAATTTTGGAATTCATGCAATGGCATCGCAAATAAGGATTCCTGGATAGTCTGGGGCACCCCCAACTGCGGCAAAGGTGAACCTATGCAGGTTATACAGACAGGACACGGTGCTTCTCCCGCCAGGTTTAGAAATATTCAGGTTGGAGTGGGAAAATGATAAGCGAAAAGAAAATGGGAAAAATCCTCAAAGAAATTTTGGAGATGTCGCCCGCCGACCAGACCGAGGCGCTTTTAATTTCACAAAATTCGGCTCTGACCAGGTTCGCAAACAATCAAATACACCAAAACGTGGCCGAAAAAAACGCAAAACTTTCCATAAGGGTCATAAAAAATAAGAGAACCGGCACCGCTTCAACCAATATCTTAGGCAAGAAATCGATAAAAGAGGTGCTTGAGAAAGCTCTCAAAATAGCCGGCAATGTTTCACCGGACCCGGATTTTAAATCCCTTCCCAAGAAGAAAAAATGCAAAAAAATGGAGCTTTTCTCTAAAAATACAGCCGAATATCAACCGATAGATAGAGCTAAAGATGTTTCTGTTTTAATCTCCAAGGCAAATCAAAAAGAATTGAACGCGGCAGGCGCATTAAGCACGGGTGAGATTACCATCGGAATAGCCAACTCATTGGGAGTATTCGAGATAACCTCTCTTACCGAAGCAGATATAAACACCGTATTTATGTCCTCTAACAGCTCAGGTTACGTTGATTCTTACGCAAAAGAAGTAAGAAAAATCGATTTTCACAAACTGGCAGACATAGCTTCAGAAAAAGCTCTAAGGAGCATAGACCCCATTGCAATAAATCCCGGTTCATACACGGTAATCCTGGAACCAGCCGCTGTCGCCGATATGCTCACATATTTGGCCTTCTGCGGTCTCGGAGCACTCGCTTATCAAGAGGGACGCAGTTTTATAAGTGGAAAGCTCGGGGGGAAAATTACCGGAGAAAACATAACCATCTGGGATGACGGAACAAGCCCCAATACCCTGAGAATGCCCTTTGATTTCGAGGGAACACCAAAACAAAAGGTAATGTTAATTGAAAACGGCGTGGCAAAAAACGTTGTTTACGATTCCTACACCGCTCATAAGGAAGACAAAGAATCAACCGGCCATGCCTTACCTGCCCCCAACATTTACGGCCCCCAACCTTCCAACCTTTTCCTTAAAAATGGGGATTACTCCGTAGATGAAATGATTGCCTCCACCAAAAAAGGCATACTGGTAACGCGGTTTCACTACACAAACATGGAAGACCCGCTTAAAACAATGCTTACGGGAATGACCAGAGACGGAACCTTCCTAATAGAAAACGGGGAGATATCCTGCGGAATAAAGAATTTACGGTTTACCCAAAACATACTCAAGGCCTTGTCAAACGTGGAGATGATTTCAAAAGAGACAGAGCTAAAGCAAGCATTTCTCGGCTTCTGCCGAGCTCCAACTTTAAAAATTTCAAAATTTAACTTCACCGGCGTAACTGAATTCTAATAATAAAACTAGCTCCTTCACTAGAGGGGCACCAATGAAAGAGCCAGCTACCCATTTAAGGGCTACTAAATATATCGGGATTTCACAGATTTTCTTTAGAGATTTTTTTAAAAAAATAATGTTAGTAGTGAGAGGATTAAGCTAAACCGAACCTCCGGAAACCATCTCTTTTATCTTCATCAACCTGGTTCTATTCTCTCTTTCCGCCTCATCAAGTTTCATATTTATGTACTTTACGGTTTCATTTAGTTGAGGGATTAAAACATGTTCCAAAGCATTTACCCGACGACGAGTTTTTTCTATTTCAATCGCAAGGAGTTCTACTGCCTTTTCGGCTTCCGACAGCTTTATTAAAAGAGGTGTAGTTCCATTTAACAAAAAGAGCGCTCTATCGAGGACCGCGGGTGTAGTTAGCAATCCATAACAATCAAAGACCCCTTCTTGCTCAATTTCAAACTCAGGGACCCTTACTCCCATCAACCTTTTTTCCGAAATTCTAACACTTGTAACCATTCGTGGACAGAAAAGCGCTTCCTCAATAACTTTAGCTGAGGATTCTGACCGCGCAACAGCAAAAATTTGATAAGCTTTCGCGAGTTTCTCTTCAATTTCTTTACGAAGTTTCTGATTTTTTCGCACCTGTTCCAAAAACTGTTTCATCAACTCATCCAGCTTATCTTTAAGTAGCTTGTGCCCTCTTTGAGCAACATCCCGACGCTTTCGGAGTTTCAATAACTCCATTCTGTTTGGATTAATCTTTAAAATAGCCACTTTTTAAATCATCCCCAGATATATAAATTAAAATTTTCTAACATCTCAAAGCGTTACTTTAACCCTTTGCTTCTTCTAACTCTTTTTTCTCTTCCTCTTTTATAAATTTAGACATATATTTTTCTATATGCTCTTCGCTTACCCTCTTAAGCTCCGCGCGCGGCAAGCAGGAGAGTAGCTCCCAACCAAGATCAAGAGTTTGCTCTATGCTTCTGTTTTCAGAATCTTCCTGTTTTATAAAACGGCCCTCAAATTGCTCGGAAAACTTGGCAAACTTTTTGTCAATATCCGATAATGCCGCCTCACCAAGAATAACAGCAAGTTCCTTTGCCTCTTTCCCTCGAGCATATGCGGCAAAAAGCTGGTTAGAAACACCAGAATGGTCTTCCCTGGTCTTGCCCGCACCTATTCCTTTTTCTTTGAGCCTTGAAAGAGAAGGTAAAACATCAATTGGCGGATATATTCCTTTACGATGTAAATCACGACTTAAAATAATCTGCCCTTCAGTAATATACCCGGTAAGATCGGGAATGGGATGAGTTTTATCATCCTCCGGCATAGACAAAATAGGTATTTGAGTAATCGACCCTTTTTTACCCTTAATTTTTCCGGCTCTTTCGTATATGGTAGCAAGGTCTGTGTACAAATAACCGGGGTAACCTCTTCTTCCGGGAACCTCTTTTCTCGCCGCGGAGACTTCACGTAGGGCTTCACAGTAGTAGGTCATATCGGTAAGAATTACCAAAACATGCATGCCTAAATCGTAAGCCAGATACTCAGCAGCTGTAAGGGCAACTCTTGGGGCTGCAATTCGCTCAACAGCGGGATCATCCGCAAGGTTGGTGAATATGACGGCTTTTTCAATTGCAGCTGTCCTCTTGAATTCCCTTACAAAATAATCGGCCTCTTCAAAAGTTATACCCATGGCACAAAAGACCACCGCAAACTCTTCTTTTGCACCCAAAACCTGACTTTGCCTTGCTATCTGTGCAGCCAGCCTGGGATGGGGAAGACCTGCTCCTGAAAATATGGGTAGCTTCTGGCCCCTAACTAACGGATTAAGCCCGTCAATGGCCGAGATGCCTGTCTGAATAAAATCTTCCGGATAATCTCTTGCGTATGGATTCATCGGGTCACCGTAGATGCTAAGACGTTTATCCGGAATAATGTCAGGCCCTTCATCAATTGTATGGCCGAGTCCGTCAAAAACCCTGCCTAAAATATCCCTCGAAACTCCAACCTCCATGCCTCTTCCAACAAACCTTACCCGAGTCTGTGTTGTGTTAATCCCCCTGGTTCCCTCAAACGACTGAATAAGTGCAGTATCTTTGGTTATTTCTAAAACATTGCCGCGACCCATGGAGCCATCCGGAAATTGTAACTCAACAAGCTCACCGTATTTTACATCAGTTACTTTTTCAACAAGCAAAAGTGGCCCAACAACATCTCGTATCGTCATATACTCTTTGGGCATATTATTCGCCTCCCGTTCTAGAAGCTTTAAATTGAGATGATATATCTTTCAGTAAATCTTCCAATTTTCCCAGCTCTTCTTCCTTGAAAAATTTAGCCCTAGATATTCTTTTTCGTATAGGGTCTTCTAAGATATCTTTAATATTGACACCCTTCCCAATAGCTTCCAAAGATGTTTCATGAAAGTGCATTATTGCCTTGAGCATCAAAAATTGCTTTTTCAATGATGAGAATGTATCAACCTCATGAAAAGCGTTCTGTTGCAAGAAATCTTCTCTAATCGAGCGCGCGGTCTCCATCAACATTCTCTCATTTATTGAAAGTGCCTCGATACCGACGAGTCTTACTATCTCCTTTAACTCAGATTCACGCTGTAGGATAACCATCGCATCCGCCCTTAATTTCTTGAACTCAGGGTCAATTTCATTGGTCCAATACTCCTCCGCCTCGTTCATATAAAGAGAATAGCTCTGGAGCCAATTAATGGCCGGAAAGTGCCTTTGATAGGCCAATTGATCTTCAAGTCCCCAAAATACCTTTACAACCCTTAGAGTATTTTGAGTAACCGGTTCGGATAAATCTCCTCCGGGAGGGGAAACTGCTCCAACGACGGTCAGGCTGCCTTCTTTTCCATCTTTACCAAGACAAATAGTTTTGCCCGCTCTTTCATAAAAAGATGCCACACGTGAACCAAGGTATGCGGGATATCCTTCCTCCCCAGGCATCTCCTCTAATCTTCCGGAAATCTCTCTCAAGGCCTCGGCCCAACGAGAAGTTGAATCTGCTTGAAGGGCCACACTATAACCCATATCTCTATAGTACTCTCCGATGGTTATCCCGGTGTAAACCGAAGCTTCTCTTGCGGCAACAGGCATATTTGAAGTATTCGCAATTAGCACGGTCCGTTTCATTAATGGCTCACCTGAATAAGGGTCTTTAAGCTCAGGAAACTCCATAAGAACATCAGTCATCTCGTTTCCTCGTTCACCACAACCAATAAATATTATTATCTCAGCATTTGCCCACTTAGCAATCTGATGTTGAATTACTGTCTTTCCTGAGCCAAATGGCCCGGGGACACAAGCTGTTCCACCTTTTGCTACCGGGAAAAATGTATCTATAACCCGTTGACCGGTTACAAGAGGTAGGTTGGGTGGAATTTTATTTTTATAGGGCCTTCCACGACGAACCGGCCACTTTTGAAGCATGGTTACTTCGTGTTTTTTGCCGTCTTTCTCTAAAATAGCAATTGGTTCTTCAACCGTAAATTCACCAGAGTAAATTTCTTTCAACTCACCCTCGATACCCAGTGGAACCATTATCTTGTGCTCAATAATCGTAGTTTCCTGCACTGTCCCCAAAATATCGCCCACTGAAACTTTATCTCCAACTTTTGCAATTGGTTTAAAGCCCCATTTCTTTTTCCTGTCCAAACCAGGAGCTTCAACCCCACGCGCGATAAAGTCCCCAACTTTATCTCTAATTACATCCAAGGGCCTTTGTACCCCATCATAAATTGACTCAAGTAAACCAGGCCCAAGCTCAATACTGAGAGCTTCCCCTGTCGCATACACGGGGTCACCGGGACCAAGCCCAATGGTCTCTTCGTACACCTGGATAGCAGCCGTTTTACCTCTAATTTCGATAATTTCTCCCATTAATCTTTCTTTACCTACTCTAACCAGATCATACATCTTTGCATTTGTCAGACCCTCTGCGACCACTAAAGGGCCCGATACTTTGCTTATTGTGCCCTGTTCCATTAGCCCTTCCCTTCTTCACTTAAAATATCCATGCCTACTGCTTTTTCAACAATTTTTTTCATTCGTTGGAACCCTACTCCTTGACCACCCTTGGCAGGAGGAATAATTAATACAGCCGGGGTGAATTTATCTGCAAATTCGATTAACAAATCCTCAATCTCTCGATAAATCTCTTCAGTTACCATAATCACAGTGTAATTGCTATCTTTTACTTCAGACCATATGTTTCGAGCTTCCCGAGGTTCAGTAACCGGATAAGCATCAAAACCTAATGCTTGAAATCCTAAAACTGAAGTTTTATCGCCAATCAACGCCACTTTAGACATATTGTACACGAACTCTCTCTTTAATAGTTTGAGCGGAAAGCCCACTAAGCTTCCCAATTAAAATAATCCTTAATGATTTAACTTCATTTTCCTTAGCCATTATATAGCTTATTAATGGCTCCAACCCGACCGGAATATATTTGACCGGTTGTATATAATGAATCAAAAAGTCATCTACTTTTTTATCAAAAAGGTCCAGGTTAAACTCTTGCCCAACCATACTCTCTTGAAGTATCGCAGCATAAGGCGTTTCTTTTAACTTATCCGCCACAATACTTAAAGTATCATGGTAGATTGAAACTAATTTTTCCTTTTCCAAGTAACCTTTATTCAAAAAAGCATCTTCTATAAATTTTGGCTCTCTATTTAAGATTTTTGCTCTCAAAAAAACTTTCAAGTTTACCAGATCAATTAAACTTCGAACAAAACCTATAAAAAACTTGTTCTTTTGTTTTCTTGCTACCTCATAAAGGTATCTGTATAAGGCCTTATCTAAAACTATATCAATTTGTTGAAAATCCCTGTCTTGTTCAAACCTTTCCATGGCTTCATATAAGGCGGATCTATACGGTTCAATAATTTCTTCGAGTTCACTTTCCTCAATTGCCTTTTTGATTTTCTCAATCTCTAACATGCCAAGTTTTGACCATATTCGCTCAATGGGCTTCCCCTCATATTTTGCTTTAAGCAAAACTTTCAAATTATGGAAATCGTAACGAGACCGGAAATAAGACAGTATTTGTTTATCGGGATACACTTCTTCTAAAAATTCATAAAGAACCGCAAGATAATTATCTAAGGATTCTTCAACATCCTCCGGAGTTTTTGCCTCTTGAAAAAAGTTAGCATAGTCCGTCTCGGCAAGAATTCGCTTTTGGTCAGCAAAATCATCTGCGTTAATCAATCTGTCTAAGCGATTTGACCCCAGCATCTTCGTCTCGCGAACTTTGATTCTTCCCACAGCAAATCCATACTTTAACGGATCTCTTAAAGCGTTCAACAAATCTGCTACTCACTCCTTCGGTTTAAATAAAATACCGGCAATTTTTGGTTCTAAACTTTCTCGGACCATTTCAATTAAAGCCGAGAAAGAGTTGTTGAATTCAACCTTGCCTTTTTTGAGAATAAAGCCGCCCTCTATATCCCTTGTTTCTTTGGAAAATACAAGTTCACCTTTTTTCCCTTGAGTTTTAAGAGCGACGTTTATCTCGTTAATAAAATTATTCCCAACCTTCTTTTTGTCAACAGAAGATAAAATTAGCTCTTCATCTCCTTCAGTTACAGCCCTAAGAATCATTTTCTTTATTAAGTCACAATATTTATCATCAGGAAGAGATTTGAGCTGTTTAAGCGCTTCGTTAAAAACATCATCCATCACAGCCCTCTTTTGAGAAAGCACCGTGTTTCTCGCTTCCAATCTTGCAAGCGAAACCACTCTTTTTTCTTCCTTTTTTGCTTCATCTTTCGCTTCAGCGAGGGCGTTTGCCTTTGCAGACTTGGCTTTTGCTTTCACTTCATCCATAATAGAATAGGCCTTAGCCCTCGCTTCACTTTCAATATCAGCAGCATTTTTTTTTGCATCGTTAATTATACGGTTAATTATGTCTTCAAGCGCCATTTTAAACACCCTATCTAAGATTTACTATTATCCACTTTGGGCTGCCATAATTAAAAACAAGGAGACCACCAACGACAAAACAGCGTATGTCTCTACTAGAGCCGAGAGAATCATGCCCTGGCCAGCTGCTTCTCCTCTTTTAGCAACCAGGCTTACCCCTGCTGTTGAAACCATGCCCTGAAAAATACCTGATATCAGGCACATAATCATTACAGGCAAGCAACCCAAAAAGATTCTCATACCTTGAGCAAGAACAATGATTTTGCCATCGCCTCCGAGAAGACCAAAAAATACAACTACTAAAAGACCTGTGATAAAACCATAAATACCTTGAGTGCCCGGAAGAATAGATAAAACCAAAAGCCCACCAAACTTATCAGGATCTTCAGCAAGTACCCCGGCCGACATTTTAGCGGCAGATGTTATACCAATACAGGAACCGATACCACCAAATATTACTGATAAACTTGCTGCTAAAACAGTCCACTGATATCCGTTAAGCCATAGAAAAGTTTCGTTCATATGTTTATTCCCTCCCTTCTATCCAGAATTATCCACAAATCGAAGCATCTTTTGATAACTCCGACTTTTTAAACGCTAAATCCTTCGTCTCAATAGCAAAGGGTTTAAATGGTCTTCCCCCACCTTCAAAAAATTTGCCAAAAAATTCAACATATTGCAATCTTGCCGGATGGACAAACGCACTTATCAAATTAATTACTAAATTAAAAAGGTGCCCTGCCACAAGAATTATGGCCATGACAATAAACCCGACGAAGGGAATCATGTCTTTGGCAATACCGCCGATGATATTAATACCCCAACCGATAAGAAAAGTTGCCATACCCAAGGCCATCAAACGTGAATATGAAATAGTATCACCAATAAATGAGGTCATTCCGTAAAGACCGTACACGCCGTTGGCTATTCTGCCAAAAATACTCTTTGCGCCCGGCTCAGTAAACCAAACTATCAAACCAGTGCCAATAACCGCCATCCACTTCGCTACGGGCAACACCGTAAGCAACAAGGCAGGAGACTCGCCACTTCCTACCAGCATTTTTATAACAAGAATAGCAACCCCGGGTAAAAATATAAGTTTCCCACCCTCTCTAAAAATACCCTCGGCCAACCGGCCATTTTTGATATTATCGTACATCTCAAGAACCACCCCGTAAAGTAGGTGGGTAAACCCCAAAATAAAACAGAAAACCAGGTATTTGACGGGATCTTTCAAGGGTTCTAAAATTATCATTCTTCTTAAAACTAAAGGCAAAGATTCAACTTCAATGGTAAACCAGCTACCGGTAAGGGCCCCTACAACCATAGACGCTATCCCTCCATAAATAAGCAGCAACGAAAAATTCTTCATCATTTCATTAGCCGAAAACTTCTTTATGAGCAACAGACACAAGAGAGTTAAAACCAAACCATAGCCGACATCTCCTATACATAATCCGAAAAAGACAACAAAAAATGGGGCGAAGTAGGTTGTTGGGTCCAGTTCCCAATATTTGGGGTACCCATAAAGCTTTGTAACAATTTCGAATGGCGCAAACCATTTATTGTTCTTCAACATCACCGGCGGATTTTCTTCTTCTTTTGGATCAGTAAAAGTTAAGTCAATTTCGTCAGATAGCTTCAAAGTCTCTTCTTTGAAACGTTTTAAATCCCCTTCTTTAACCCATCCTTCAAGCATAAAAACCTTTTCAGTTTTTGCAAAATTAAGTTGGATTTTAACTCTGTTCTTCACATTTTCCAGATAATTTTTAAGAATAATCGTATCCGGCTTCAAGGAAACCATGGACTTTGCTTTCTTTATAATGGCTTCTTTTTCTTTCTGAAGTTGACAAATCTGTTTATCAATCTCAGCCATTTCTTTTTTGGACAAATTGCTAAAATTTTCAAATGAACTTGGCTGAAATCCGTACTTGCTTAAAGTTTGATAAACATCATTGGAAATATCTTTCAAAAAAATAATGAGGATATATGCAAATTGAGAATCTTTATTTATTAAATTTAGGGATGATTCGAGGGCAACCTCTTGCAGTTCTCTCTTTAACTTGTCGAAATTTGCCATAGAAACTTGACCAATCGATAAAATTGTCTTCTTAGTTTCACCGATATCTTCAAATTTTATATCGAGAGCCAGCCACGGCCTCAGCTCTTCACGAGCAGTTTTCAACTTGCTTAATTTCGTATCTATGGCGCTTATCAGGTTACCAAGATTTTCACACTCTTCATAAACTCCTTCTGAATTAATTTTATCCCGAATACATTCAAACTCGGAAAATTTCACTTCAACCTTCTCGCCGGTAAAATTCGAGAGAAAACCACCTTTCTTCTTCTCAAACCCACTTAAAAACTCTAGGATAAAATTGACTTTAGAGAGCGTTAAATCTACTTCGGTGGAGTCAGGTTTAAATTTCTTAACAATATCTTCTAATTCGGTTTCAGACAATTCTTTCCGTAGATTGGCAATATGAAGTACGCCTTTTTTCTGCAAAGTCTCTACCAGCTTTTCCCTGAGCGAGTCATGGCCTATTAAACAGACTTTCTTAACTTTAATTACAGCCATCTTTAACCAACCAACTCTTCAACCACGACTTTCACTGAAGTATCAAAATTAACTTTTGCCTTCTCATAAATACCAGATTTTTGCCTCTCAGCTTCAGTTTTGAGCCTCTCTGCCTCTTTTTCGCTCTCTTTTAACATCTTTTCCTTAAGAGCATTGGCTTCAATTTTTGCTTCCTCTAAGGTTTTTTTAAAAAATCCCTGACTCTCTTGTTTGGCTTTTTCAATAATTTTTTCCGATTTCTGTTTTGCTTCTTCGATAATCTTCAAAGCTTTAATTTCAGCTTCACGAATTTCTCTTAATCTCTCAGGCACCTTTATTCACCTTTCTTTTTAGAAAAATCTAAAACTTTACTCACGCTAAATTATAATATCATTATATTAACATAACTTTTACCGGTATAACTTCTTACTAAATTCTACTTTTTAATAAATTTACCTTTATTTTTATCAATCAGATTAATAAAAATAGTGAAAAATATCACATACCAGAGCTAATTGGTGCCCGAGGTCGGAGTCGAACCGACACGTCCACAAGGGACAACGGATTTTAAGTCCGTTGCGTCTGCCTGTTCCGCCACTCGGGCACTTTCTGTAAAACGAGTTTAATATAACAAAGCAGCTTACTTAATTCAATAAGAAAGTTTGAAATGAAAAATAAAAAAATTGAAAATCAAGACCAACAACCCGCATCAACAATCCATTGTAAGAATCAGACCATCTAAAATATCGTGTTCACTTATCAAAACTGTTTTTAAACCAAGAGCTCTTATTATCTCTCTTAAGATGACTGTACCCGCAATTATAATATCAGCCCTTTCACTTTCCAGACCAACAAGACGTTTCCGCTCAGAAAGATTTTTGCTTAAAAGATAATTTAAAATACGTTCAATTTCTAAAAGTGAAAGTCTTGAACCATGAATCTTTTTAGGACTATAAACCCTCATTTTCTGCGAAATAGCTGACAATGTAGTTATTGTTCCGGCTAGACCTATGCAAAGTAAATTTTCTCTTTTGTCAATTTCTTTAAAAGATCCCTTTATAATAGAATTAATATAATCTTCAATTAAGTAAATTTCAGACTCAAGAGGCGGATCATTTTTGATAAACATCTCCGTCAAACGCACGCTACCGATATCTAAACTAAAAAATTTTTCAGCAAAACCGGGCCTTCCAAAAATAATTTCAGTACTGCCTCCGCCTATATCAATAACTAAAATTGGCTGGTGAACATGGCACAAATCGTACGTGGCTCCAAGAAAAGACAGCTCGCCCTCTTTCTCACCGGTTAAAACTTCCACCTGAAAACCAACTTTTTTTTCTACTTCATCAATAAAAAGAGAGGCGTTTTTTGCGTCTCTCATTGCACTGGTCGCAACTACTTTGGTCTCATTTACTCCATAATCTTCAATAAGTCTTTTATATTTATTTAATGTTAAACGGGTGCGTTGAATAGCTGAACTCGATAAAACTCGTTTCTCGTTCACTCCCGCACCCAACCTCGTAATTTCGACTCCGCGATAAAGAGTTTTTAGATGATTCCTTTTTTTTTCAGCAATCATCAGACGAGTGGAATTTGTTCCAATATCAATTGATGCTAATTTTACCGGTCCATTTTTCACATTCATTACACTCACCAATTTCACCAATATGTTTATCGACCAATTCCCCGACAGGATTGCACCCGGTTGCAAGGTAATGAGCGTAGTGAGCATGCAAGCACTTCAACCAGCTTGAATTAGAAACCCCACCAATGCCTATACCGTCACACTCAGCCTCTCGAAAACCTATTAAAAATGCTCGCTCCCGGCGGTAATTATCATGTGCCTTCTTTAACTCCAATTTTAAAGAATCATCCTCGTTAAATCGCATTTGAAGATATTTTATCCAGCCTTTTCCTTCTAAATTAGAAACTTCCTTAACCAAAAACGGGCACGTCAACCAGAAGATTGTGGGAAAAGGAGTACCATCCTCTAAAACGGGGGAGGTCAAAATAACCTGAGGATATCCTTTTTTGCAACGCCTTAATACCTTCAATACGCTACGAGGTTTCCGCCCAATCTGTTCTTCAATTAGCTTAATATCTTCTCTGCTAACCTTCATATGTTCACAATTAAAAAAGTGAAAGAAGCACCTGCAATCATGTTTTGGTTACCCATTAAAAAAATTCGTAATGAATTCTAAAATTTGTCGCCAAATCGGCTCCTCTGAATTTTCCTCCTCGTAACTTTCGTCCAATGCCTGAGATGTTTCTTCCTCTCCCTCGTCTTCGGGAACCACTATATAAGATTCTTCCCCTGGTTTTATTAGACCAAGTTCCCCCCTCGCAACCATTTCCACATTATCATCAGTATTTAAGGCCGATATTTCTTTTTCTAAAGTTTCATTTTCCTTTTGTATTTTGAATATATCTTCTTGTAACGCAGAAATTTTCCTCTTCTCTACAACCCCTTGAATAATTGGTTGGGATACCCAAAAACCTATAACAATCAACAAAACGCAATATAAAAGGAGCTGAGAATTCATCTTAAAACTTTTTCTCTTCTTCCTTCTCAACTCTCTCTTTTTTTTATTTTTGGACTTAGTCCAAGATTTTGCCTTGCAGACTTGAGGTCTCATATTACTTCCTCTTTAAACTTTATGAACTTTTATTAAGTTGGTAGTCCCCGGAATATTTACAATAACCCCGGCAGTAATAATAATGTCATCGCCCTTTTTAACAAATCCTGCTTTAACTACTTTATTCACGGCCTTCTCAATCATTTCGTCAGTATTGCGACCTGGTGTTATATGCAGAGGCGCTACCCCCCATGATAACGTCAGTTGTTTTACGGTTCTATCCTCAGGCGTTACTGCCACTATCTGCTCCGCGGATCTGTATTTTGACACCCTTCTGGCGGTATTCCCTGATTGCGTTGAAGTTACTATAACTTTTGCTTTCAACGCGCTTGCCAATTCACATGCCGCAAAACTGATAGCATCGGTAACATTCTTTTGAGCCCACTTCCTTTTATTTCCAAGTTCATCAACATAATCTATGTAAGATTCTGTTTTTTCAATGATTCTCGTCATCATCTTAACTGATTTAACAGGATAATTCCCAATAGCTGTTTCCCCTGAAAGCATCACCGCGTCTGTTTCGTCGAATATGGCATTGGCCACATCGCTTACTTCCGCTCTGGTTGGGCGCTGATTCTCAATCATAGAATTCAGCATCTGTGTCGCGATAATAACCGGCTTATTCTTTTTTATTGCTTTGGCAATAATCTTTTTTTGGATGATGGGCACTTCCTCTGGAAACATCTCCACGCCAAGGTCTCCGCGCGCCACCATGATGCCATCGGCAACATCAATAATCTCATTGATTCTTCTCGCCGCTTCATGTTTTTCTATTTTAGCAATTATAGGTACTTCTTTCCCAAAATCATGCATCAACAATCTCAATTTTTTAATATCATCTGAAGACCTGACAAAAGACATTGCAACCCAGTCAACTTCATGTTTAAGACCAAAGCTTAAATCCTCAACATCCTTTTCTGTGATGGAGTCTATGCTTATAGAAATATTGGGTAAGTTGATGCCATTATGAGATGAGAGCTTGCCGCCCCCAATCACTTTAGTTACAACTTCATTTTCTTTTATAAATTTGACTTTCAATTCAATGAGGCCATCGTTAAGAAAAATGGTATCTCCCGGGGATACATCATTGGGAAGCTCTGAGAAATTTACAAAAACTTTAAACTTATCTCCCCGCATAGGCAAAGTCGTCAAAGTAAAATCATGACCCGGCTCAAGATTCACACTATCTCCACTAATTTCACCGACTCTTAATTTGGGGCCTGAGAGGTCCAATATTATTCCAATAGGAATGCCTAAATCATTTGATATTTTCCTTATGATAGAAATATTTCTTGCATGTTCTTTATGACTACCATGAGAAAGATTAAGTCTAGCAACATTCATTCCCGCGCTAATCAGTTCTTTTAAAGTTTTAACATCTTCGCTTGCCGGGCCTATTGTGCAAACAATCTTGGTACGGCGCATGCGTTTCTCCTTTATTGGAGCAAAATTTTACTGGCCGCTTAAATTATAAAAAGCATTCTTTCCGAGATACCTGGCTACCGAGCCTAATTCCGACTCTATCCTTAAAAGCTGGTTGTACTTACACACCCGGTCCGTTCTCGATGGAGCACCCGTCTTTATTTGACCGGCATTTGTGGCCACCGCCATATCTGCAATGGTGGTATCCTCCGTCTCGCCGGACCTATGAGAAATTACCACTGTATAACCAGCTTTTTTAGCCATTTCAATTACATCAAGAGTTTCAGTTAAAGTGCCAATTTGATTTAACTTAATCAAAATTGAGTTTGCTACCCCGATTTCAACACCTTTAGTAAATCTGCTGGCATTAGTAACAAAAACATCATCTCCAACCAATTGAATTTTCTTGCCAAGTTTTTCGGTTATCTTTTTCCAACCATCCCAATCTTCTTCCGCCATACCATCCTCTATAGATATAATCGGATAATTTTCCACCCAATTTGCATAAAAATCGACCATCTCGTCGGGAGATAATTTCTTCCCTTCACTGGTTAGAACATATTTTCCATCCTCATAAAACTCTGTTGCCGCCGGATCAAGCGCGATATAAGCATCTTTTCCGGGCTCATATCCCGCTTTCTCAATAGCTTCTATAATCACCTTTAGAGCTTCCTCGTTGGAGTTTAAGTCCGGGGCGAACCCTCCTTCATCGCCAACAGCCGTATTTAAACCTCTTCCATGTAAAACCTTCTTTAAATTATGAAAAACTTCAGTTCCTATCCTAAGTGCCTCTTGAAAAGAAGAAGCACCAACGGGCATAACCATAAATTCTTGAATATCAACATTATTATCGGCATGTTTCCCGCCGTTCAATATATTCATCATCGGAATCGGTAAAACATGTGCTTTATCCCCCCCAAGATATTTATAAAGAGAAACGTTAAGTGCATCGGCTACCGCTTTTGCAACGGCTAAAGACACAGCAAGAATAGCGTTAGCTCCGAGGGTACTTTTGTTTTCAGTACCATCTAAATTTATTAACGTTGTATCCAGTTTCCTTTGGTCAAGTGCATCCATCCCGATAACTTTAGGGGCAATCACATCATTAACGTTTTTTACTGCCTTAAGCACTCCTTTGCCCAGATAGCGACTCTTGTCCTCGTCACGTAACTCAACCGCCTCGAAAGCTCCCGTAGAAGCGCCGGAAGGGACAGACGCTCTACCCCAACCTCCTCCAGCAAGAAAGACCTCAACTTCAACCGTCGGATTTCCTCTGGAATCTAAAATCTCCCTGGCAAAAACCTCCTTAATTATTGTCATAAAACCTCCTTTTTAATCATTAGTTGAATCAAAAGTAAGTTAAAGTGAAGAATTAAAATATAAAAATGAAAAACTATATAAAAAAATTTAAAACGAAAAGCTTTAAAACATTTTTAGTTTTTCATTACCATGCCTATTGTGCCTATCGGCAGACAGGTCATTTTTCATTTTTCGCTCTCCACTTTTCATTTCTAACTTTACCCTTTCCCCGTTACCCTATACTCTCAATTCTTGACTTTTAACTTTCTCATACGCCATATTCCATATTCTATACTCTGTATTTTATTCGCCATCTGCTATTAATTTTTTGGCTTCTTCCCATAGCTTGTCTTTTTCGGCCAAAGACAAATCTTCAAAATCTAAACCACGCTTTTCCGCCACCTTCTCCATAAATTCAAAGCGTTTAGAAAATTTATTTGCGGCTCTCCTCAATGCAATCTCTGAATCTACCTTAAGACAACGAGCTATATTCACTATTGTAAATAAAATATCGCCAATTTCTTCTTCAATATTTCCTTCTTCGCGATATTTTTCCTTAAACTCCTCAACTTCCTCGTCAAGTTTTTCGAATACATCCTCAGTTTTTTGCCAATCAAAACCAACCCGTGAAGCCTTAGACTGCAATTTAGAAGCATACATAAGAGCAGGTAAATTGCTTTGAACTCCCATAAAACATACTGATTTTTCTTTCTCTTTTTTTTTAATTTTATCCCAGTTTTTTAACACATCTTTTGAAGTAAGCAATATTTTATCGGCAAAAATATGAGGATGACGACGGATTAATTTTTCAATGATACCGTCAATTACATCATCAATATTAAATTTTCCATCCTCCGAAGCCATTTGAGCATAGAAGACAATTTGGAGCAAAAGATCGCCCAATTCTTCTTTAAGATGATTAAAATTTTGTCGATTAACTGCCTCCAACACTTCATATGATTCCTCAATAAGATGAGGTGTAAGCGATTTGTAGGTCTGCTCTTTATCCCAAGGACAACCAGTAGGCCCTCTTAAAATAGAAATAATTTCAGTTAATTTTTTAAATTTAAAACATTCAGACATTTAAGTTTCCCTTATGAAGTGGTTTTTTTAATATCCGCTTTTTCTTTTAGGTCGTCTATCCAGTCCTGAAATTTTTCGCTTTGTTTTTCTTCAAGCAAAACTTGTTCAATCTCGTCCTTAACATCCTCAAGGTTTTTTTGTAACGCTTCTTTTTTTTCTTCAACAACAATGATATGGTACCCAAATTGAGTCTTCACTAAGTTGCTTAATTCTCCTATCGGGAGGTTGAATGACGCTTCCGCAAATTCCGGAACAAGTTGGTCACGACTCATCCAACCAAGATCTCCACCTTTATCTTTAGAACCGGGATCGGTTGAATGCTTGCCGGCAAGTTCCGCGAAATCAGAGCCATCTTCAAGAGCAGCTAAAACTTTTTTGGCCGTCTCCTCGTCCTCAAGAAGAATATGTTTGGCATGAACCTGCTCAGACTCCATGAAGCTTTCTTTATTGTCTTCATAATGCTTTTTGACTTCCTCATCGGTAATTTTAATGTCCGCTGTTACTTTCTCCATCATCTTTTGTTGAATTAGAAATTTCTTAATCTCCCCTTCAAGGTCAGCTAAAACCATTTGATTTTGTTTAAGCGCTTCTACAAAAGATTGCTCATCAGGGAAACTCTTTTTTATCTCCTCAACCTCAGAGTCAATTTCACTTTTAGAGACTCCTATCTCCTGTTTTACAGCTTCTTCAGCAATTAAAGCTTCTGAAATTAAATTATCCAAAACCATTTCCCTCAATTCTTTTCTATCATCACCTTCCGAACTCTCAGCCATCTCAGGATATTGGCCAGCCAAAACTTCTATTCTTTCTTCCACTTCACTTTCATAGATTTTCTTGCCATTTACAGTAACTGCCACCTTATTTCCACAGCCAACCAAAAACAAACCCACGATGAGCAAGCCCACCAAAAGAACTCTTTTCAATCTAATTAACCTCCCGGTTTTATTTAATATAGAATAAAAAAAACTTTAAAAACATTTTTAATTTTGCACTATTGTTTTTTATTCTTTGTTTCTAACCTTACCTCAGATTCTCATCTTTTGTTGAATTTATTCATTGCAATTTCATAACCATCTTTTATGATTAAGAGAACCGCTTCCACAGCCCTGCTAATGGCAAATTCCGCATCTTCCTTTTGAATTTTGGTAAAGAGCTTAAGCACGTAAATAGCAGGATCTTGCCGTCCGGAAGGACGACCTATTCCGACCCTTATTCTACCAAAATCCTCAGTTCCCAAAGTTTTAATTATTGATTTTAGGCCATTGTGCCCTCCGCTTCCTCCCGCCTTTTTAATTCTTACTTCGCCCAAAGACAAATCCATATCATCATGAATAATTAAAAGTGAGGCCGTATCGAGCCCTAATCCTTTTAAAAGAGCTAAAACACTTTTTCCGCTTAAATTGACAAATGTTTGCGGTTTGGCCAAGAAGACCCTTTTGTCATCTATTTTCCCCTCGCCCCACAAAGATTTATAACTTTTCTTCTTAACAGAAATCTCTAAATTATCGGCCAGCGTCTCCACTACCTTGAATCCTAAATTATGGCGAGTTTCTTCATATTCAACACCGGGATTGCCTAAACCAACCACTAACATAAATTCCTCCAAGTTAAAAAAAGGTTATTTAACTTAAAAGTATAAGATAAATAATAAGATAAACATATAACTACAATTGGTGAAAGAGAACATGAAAAAAATCTTATACATCTTTTTTATAATCATTACTGCGTTTATATTCACTTTTTTTGGAAACAATATCGGTATGTGGCGAATAAACAACTCGATTGCACTTGTTGAAAAAGAGTATGGGAGAGAAATGGAGGCGTGGATTATAGAAAATATCCCTAAGAGGAATAATTTCAAAAATATATCTACATTAGTAGGACTTGAAAGTTACAGAATTTCAGTTACGCCAGTAGGACTTGAGAAAATAGAAAATTTCTCAGATATCTTAAATACTGAGGTAACCGTGGGTTATTATCAAATAGAAGTCTTGAATACAACAAAAGATAAACTTCTTACAAAAGAAATACTTGCTGAGAAGTTTATCTTCGTTGTTAATCCAATTTCTAACAAGGTAACACCAAGCCCTAAAACAAAAAAAATGCTAAAAGAATATTAACTTATTCCTTTTTTTCTTCCTCTTCCTCTTTCTCTTCTTTCTTTTCTTCACCAATTATTTCTGGCTCAGTAACTTCCTCTTTCTCCGAAACCGCTTCCGGCTCTTCAATCTTAGTTGGTGGCACAACCGAAACCATCACTTCTTCAGGTGAATTAAGAACCTCGACCCCTTCAGGCAACGATAAATCCGCCACTCTAACAAGCTCGCCCACTTCCAAAGAACTAATATCTACTTCAATCTTGGTTGGCAAATTTTTTGGAAGTGCTTTTATATTTAACTCCCAAACATTGTGCTGAAGCACCCCGCCAGTCTTAACTCCAGGCGCTTCACCTAAGAGAGTAATAGGGACAATAGTAGTTATAGCTTCGCCCTTAATTACTTTAAGAAAATCAATGTGCAAGAATTTATCGCTAACCGGATCTTTTTGAACATCCTTGATTATCACATTCTGTGTATGATTATCGCCCTCTGTTTTGAGTTTTAAAACACCACCCAACTTGCCATGTTGATCCAAATAATTAAAATCTTTCGCATTAATCGCAAGTAATTCATTTTTTGACTTTGAACCATAAAGCACCGCAGGAATTTCTCCTTCGGCTCTCATTTTTTTTACTTTTTCCTTTCCAGTTTCTTCCCTTAACCTAACACTTAATTCCACAAAATCCATGTATCTACACTCCTTGTTTATACAATATTATCTCCTTGAAAAATCTCGCTCACTGACTCATCTTCATGAACATTTAATATAACCTGACTAAAAAGTGGGCCTATCGACAAAACTTTAAGTTTCTTAAACCTCTTTTCAGGAGGCACAGGAATAGTGTTCGTAACCACAACTTCTTTAATTGGGGATTTATCTAACCTTTCCGCAGCTTGGCCAGAAAAGATACCATGAGTCGCACATACATAAACTTCTTTAGCCCCATTTTTCAATAAAGTTTCAGCACCATAAACAATAGTGCCACCTGTATCTATCATATCATCAATTATTAAAGCACGTTTTCCTTTAACATCACCAACTAATTGAGTTATCTCAGCTACATTATGAGCCGGGCGGCTTTTATGTAAAACAGCAATGGAAACCCCTATCCTATCGGCGCACCTTTTAGCAATTTTAACCCTCCCCACATCCGGAGAGACAACAATCAAATCATCCAACCCACGTTTTTTAAAATAATTGGCAAGTATTGGAAGAGCTGTTAAGTGGTCAACCGGGACATCAAAGAACCCTTGTATTTGCCCGGCATGCAAGTCCATGGTAAGTACCCTGTCAACACCTGCAGTGGTCAAAAGGTTCGCAATAAGTTTGGCAGAAATAGGCTCTCTGGGCTCAGTTTTTTTATCTTGCCTTGCATAAGCATAATAGGGAATAACAGCAGAAATTCTTGCAGCTGAGGCACGCTTCATGGCATCAACCATTATCAATAATTCCATTAAGTTATCATTTACGGGCTCAGAGAAAGACTGTATTAAAAAGGCATCTGAGCCTCTCACGCTCTCACGGTATTTTGCGTAAATCTCTCCATTTTTAAAAGTTGATATATCAGCTTTCCCAAGTTCTACCCCAACATAATTGGCAATCTCCTTACCAAGTTCAGGATTGGCACGCCCCGTAAAAATCATAAGTTTTCCTTTTGAATTCTTTATACTCACCAGAGCCTCCTAACTGTTTTTACGTTCGATAATATTTTTTAATTTTCTTTTGAGATACCCTTTAATTGTTCTCTGTTTAGAACGTTCAATAGCTAAACTCCCAGCGGGAACATCCGAAGTTATGGCAGAACCTGCTCCCGTCATCGCTCCCTTGTGAACCTTAAGAGGAGCAATCAACATGGTGTCGCTCCCGATGAAAACGTCGTCTTCAATAATTGTCTTATGTTTTTCAACCCCGTCATAATTGCAAGTTATACTACCCGCTCCTATATTTACATTATTCCCTATGGTAGCATCTCCTATATAGCTCAAATGCGAAACCTTGCTGTCCACTCCCACCTCGCTCTTTTTAATCTCCACAAAGGCCCCTATCTTCGCACCTTTCTTTATCTTGGTTCCCTCTCTCACCGAGCAAAATGGGCCCAAGTCAGCTTCATCTTCAATTACACTTTCCTTTATAATAGCATTTTTAATTTTAACACTCTTGCCAACGATTGTATTTATAAGTCTCACCGAAGGGCCTATTTCGCACCCTTCTCCAATCAATGTTTCCCCTTCTAAAAACGTAAGAGGATATACAATGGTATCCTTTCCCACAACAACATCAGGGCCTATAAAAACAAGGTCGGGATCTATAAATGTAACACCTTCATCCATTAACCGATAAATTATCCTTCTTCTCATGATTTTATCGGCTTCAGCTTGCTGCCTTCTGGAGTTTATCCCCAAAATCTCACTCTCATCCTTAATCATCATTCCAACAACTTTCCCACCATTATTTTTAATAATCCCGATAACATCGGTCAAATAATACTCCCCTTGTTGATTATCGCTCTTAACCTCTTTAAGAAAATTAAATAATTTAACAGTATCGAAACAATAAATTCCGCTGTTTACCTCGTTGTTTTTTACTTCATCAACAGTAGCATCTTTTTCTTCAACAATTCGAACAATCTCATCATCACGGCGAATTATCCGACCGTAGCCCCCAGGCTCTTTCAGTTTTGCGGTTAGCATGGCTGCCACTGCTCCAGTTTTTTCACGTAATTTAATGATATTTAACAATGTTTCACTTTTAATAAGCGGAGAGTCACCCGATAAAACAAGAACACTTCCCTTGTAACCACTTAAAAACTGCTCTGTCATAAGAACAGCATGACCTGTTCCAAGTTGATTTTCTTGAACAACCACCTCTACCCCATTACCAAGATCTTCCATCACCTTTTCTTTTTGATGTCCAACAACAACGATAAGTTTAGTGGGATTTAGGTTTTGCACCACTTTAATAACATGTGAGATGATTGACTGACCACATATTTTATGAAGAACCTTTGGAAGAGATGACTTCATCCTGGTTCCTTCGCCTGCCGCAAGTACAACTACTGCCAGATTCATCTCAGTCCTCCTATTGCATACCTCTCAATAAATTCATTTTATCCATGCTCAATGCCTGATATCTGATACCTGTTACAAGCCTGTACCAGGCAGACCAGTATCTGACAGGAGCTACGCTTAATAATGGAAATGTCTATTGGCTGGGGCGGGAGGATTCGAACCTCCGAATGCGGGATCCAAATTCCCGTGCCTTACCGCTTGGCAACGCCCCAATGTCTATATAAAATCAACTATATAAGGCAAAAATACTGTGAGATTATAGTTTATGAGCTTTGGAGTGTCAAGTTTTTTACTTAACAAATTATCCCTCTTGTTTTTCTCCAGAATCACTTTCTTGTTTTTCTTTTTCACCTTGTTTTTCTTCCTCGCCACTCGGCTCCTTAGCACTATCTTTTTTTTCACTCGGAGACTTCGCTTTTCCCTCTTTAACTTGTTTATACTCATCTAAAACCGCGCTCTGTATACGCTCTCTCATTTCAGTATTAATGGGATGGGCAACATCTCTATATTCCCCGTTCGGTAATTTTCGACTGGGCATTGCCACAAATAATCCCTTGTCACCATCCACAACCCTAAGATTATGAACCACAAACTCATCATCAAACGTAATGCTTGCAATAGCCTGAACTTTGTTCATATCAACTAATCTCACAACTACTCTTGTAATTTCCATTCCATATACCGTCCTTTGTTTGTTAGTTTGCCAAAACAATTGCTGAAATTTCAATCTCAGCGTCTTTGGGAAGTTTATTAACTCCAACTACTTCCCTTGCAGGGGGTTCCCCGATAAAAAATTCTGCAAAAACTGAATCAACTGCAGAAAAATCTGAAAAATTTCGAATATATACTGTTAGCTTCACCACCTTTGAAATCGAACTGCTCCCAGCCACTAAAATAGCTTCTATGTTGCGTAAAATTAATCTTGTCTGAATTTTTATATCACCCTCAATTAAATCATCGTTAAGAGGATTTAATGGTATTTGCCCTGAAACAAAAATAAAATCTCCAGCTTTCATCGCTTGAGAATAATGTCCCACAGGCAGAGGAGCTTCTTCTGTTATTATGGCAACAGGCATTATCTCACCCCTTCCTTTTACAAATAACCTCTTTAACATAGACCAAATCTGCATCTTTATCTACATCAATTCCCGTTTCAGCATCTGATAAAACAGCCACGCCCTTCGCCTTAATCAAAGTGGACAGCTTTTCTTCCGCCTCGGAAATCATGGCAAAACCAAGTAAAAATTTTAAAATAAATCCAAAACCAAGAACTTTAGCCAACTTAAATGGGCTTTTTCTGAGCGAGAATAGTTTCTCGATAAATTCTCTGTTTTTCTCAAACACCCTTGAATCAATAAGACCTAAATTCCCACCGGTAAAATCGCCATCCTTTAAATGAGCATAAGTTCTCTTTGTCCCTATAAATTTTTTATCCATCTCTTTTCGCGAAATTATAGGGTAATATAAATCAGCTTCAACCTTCCCACATTTTTTCAGAAACTTCTCTATGGCCAAACTAGTTATAAGTGGCACATCGGCTGATATAATCAAAAAAAGGCCATTTGGTTTTAGATAAGACATTCCTGCATAAATATTTTCCGTTAAAGATTTATCTACCGTCAAAACTTTATCTGCTTTTTTGGCCCACTCTCCCAGAGAAACAGAAGACGGAATAATAACGACCACTCTTTCAATTTGAGGACAATTTTTAAGAGCATCTATTGTGTATTCAACCATGGGCTTGCCGTTTATTTCCAGCATTCCTTTTGCGGGAACATTCTCGACACTAATCCCCTTAATATTCCCCCCGGCTAAAACCAAAGCATCGTACCCCATTTTAATTCTCCTTTTTCTTATGAATTAAAACTTTCTTCACCACAACTAAAAAATCCTTCTAAGTTCGGAAATTATTAAATTAGCTCCTGGTAAACATCAATTCCTTTTTGAGAGGTCGCAGTTACAATAACGTTTTCATAAAATCCCTTAAGATGGTTCGCAATTTTAAGTGCAGCTTCCTTAGAATCAGCTATAGCAAATACACTTGAGCCACTCCCGGACATTAAGGCTCCCGTTGCCCCTGCCTGAAGAGCTTTTTCTTTAATTTCTCTAATTATCGGATTTTTTGAAATCACCGGCTTTTCCAACACATTTGCCAGCAATGATGAAACGCCCCTTAAACTTCCTTTGTGTAAAGCGGCAATCATCGGCTCCATAGAAAAAAGCACACAGGGTAGTCTAATTTTATCAAAATCCGAGTAAACTTGCGAAGTCGAAAGCTCAAAAGACGGTTTTACAATTACGATATCCGCCGCAAAATTACCGGGCAAAGAAGAAACTTTCTCCCCCTTGCCCTCAACCAAACATAATCCGCCTTGAAGACAAAACGGAACATCGGCACCTATTTTTTCGCCTATAGCCTGCAAATCTTTTAAAGATAATTTGAGATCCCACAGTATATTTAAACCAACAAGTGTGGCAGCAGCGTCCGCGCTCCCCCCACCAAGTCCAGCAGCAACCGGAATTTTTTTATTTAAAGAAATGCAAGCACCAGATTTTTTTTTAGTAAAATTCTGAAGGGTTTGTGCTGCTTTTAAAACGAGGTTATCCTCAAGAGGAACTTTAAATTCTCCTGAAACGATTAGCTTTAAATCTTCGGCATCTGAAACTACAAGCTCATCCGCAAGCAAAATACTCTGCATAAGGGAGTGAATATTATGATAGCCATCAACTCTCTTACCGGTAATATCAAGATAGAGATTGATTTTTGCATGTGCTTTAATTTTTACTTTTCTTACCAATTTTTTTTTCATTGCCATAAAAAAACACAGTTTTTAAACTGTGTTTATTATAATAAATTAAATTTAATTATCAAAATATTTCGCGATTCTTGTTTTATTGAAGCCAAGAGACGATATTTTCTCCATTAACCGGATTGGTAAGTTCAACTGTTTTCGTTAAAACATCAACATAACTATAAGAAACTAATCTGGTTCTCTCTTCTTCTTCAACTTTCACAATAAATAAATTTGGGTGAGTTTCTTTAAGAACTCCTTCTCGCTCAATTATTTTACATCGGCCCACATTAGCTCTAAGCTTCATTCTTCCGCCCAAATAGGACTCTAAATCCATTTTAATCTTTGAGACAATCTCTATTTTAGGCAATTCAACATCAATCATTAACGAAAGTCTCCTTCAATAATTTAAACTAATGATAACCCAGATGGAAGATTAAATCAAGTTTGGCTCTTCTTGAAATTTAGCTTCCCGAGAATATTGCTCAACTTCGCAAAATCGGGGAGACTCAACGTTTCCCCCCTGCTCCTTGGGTCAATCCCTGCCTCCAATAAGGCCTTTGTTATCATGCATTTATCGACCGAAAATGATGAAAGTGTATTGGCAATTATTTTTCTTCTCTGACTAAAGGCAGCGGAAATTAAATTAAACAAAACCTTCCGGTTATCCACATTTACACGAGGGGAAAGTGGCCTTTTGATACGTATAACTGCTGAGTCAACTTTGGGAAGCGGTAAAAAAACATTTTTTGATACCTCAAAGAGTAATTCAGGTTCAGCATAATAATTAATCTTTAATGTAAGCGCCCCGTAGTCTTTTGTCCCGGGCTTAGCCGTAATACGTTTCGCAACCTCTTTTTGAATCATAACCACAAGTTCTTTGACCTCAATAAATTCTTCGAGAATCTTCATAATCAATGGAGAAGCAATATTATATGGTAAATTAGAAACCACTTTATTTGGTTTTAGAGGAAGATTTTTTGGGACAATTTTTAACGCATCGGCTCTAATAAGATGAAAATTTTTTGCCGCTTTAAAATTTTCTTCAAGTATAGGAAAAAATTTTGAATCGTACTCCACAGCTAAAACCATGTTCACTTTGCCAATAAGGGCTTCCGTTAAAGTACCTATCCCCGCCCCAATCTCAAGAATGACATCATCTGAAGCAAGATTCGACATATTTATTATCTTCTCTAAAATATTTTTATCGACCAAGAAGTGCTGACCAAGACTTTTTGTCAATCTTATATTATGCTTTTTTAATATTTCAATTGTTCTTGTTGGATTAACAATTGGCTCCATCTCACTCCAAACCTTTCACTAAACTATCTTAAGTCTAACAGAGATTAAATCTATAATAGACATAAAAAATTAATAACAAATGCCCCGCAGGGTTACTGCGGGGCATTTCAAGGTCAATTGTTAGACCAGTAATTTAGAATTCCGATATTTAATCCGTTTTATAATACTACTTACCTAAAATATGAATCACAACGGTTCTTCGACCAAAATTTCTGGCCTCTTGCAATGTATTGAAACATAAATCAACACGGTTTCCTTTAATTGCACCACCCGTATCAGCAGCTATAGCATTCCCGTAACCTTCAACAAACAGCCGCGTTCCTAATGGTATCACGCGAGGATCAACCGCCACGATTCCATATTGGGCCTTCGCCCCGGTTGCCGTACGAAATCCACAACCATAACCTGGAGTATAAGCAGTTGCAGTCATTCTCAAAATCTTTCCACCTATAGCTCCAATTGAGTTAGAACCCCTGCTAACATCATAGCCAGCTGAAGATGTTAATTTTTTTGTTCCAACCTTAATGACCCGGTCTACCGCCTCAGCAACCAATCTTTCTTCCTTCTTTCCCCTTTTTACCTCGAGGCCACCCTTATAAAAAACTTCGTAGACAACCTCCAAAATACCATTCTCCCCGGCAGTTACAACCTTTTTTACTCCTTTGGGAAGATTTCTATCATTTAAAGTAACTGTCTGATAAGGTATTGATTTTTCTGTGACCTCCAGTCTCCTTTTTGCATGAATAATCCTTACCCGCATACCATCTTTGAGCAGAACGTCCAACCCGGGAAGGACTGTATCAAGAGAACCAAATTCCACATTATTTATATCTAGAAATTCGCCAACACTGGAAGTAGTAGTTACTATGGATTTTTCTACACCATCAACCTCTAATACTACCGATTTAGCATGATTAACAACAATGGTCATTTCTTCTTTTAGGTTAGAGGATGGGGTTGGGGTAATAGAGTCACATGATTTAAAATCAATTTCATTTTCTTTTAGTAATCCTTCAACCGTCTTTGCGTAAGTCGAAACTTTTGCAGTGCGGCTATCTACAGAAAGAGTAACACTTGTCTTAGCTAATGCGACACTAGTTAAGACAAAAATGGCAATTACTGCCACTATGCCAAGAAGAACTTTCTTGGCTCCAACTTTCTTTCAGAATTTCCCCTTTGTTAATAGACAACTTAATATCTTTTCTTTCAAAAAAAACCACTCCTTTTTATTTTAGCGTTTGCCCTTTGAGTAAAAACTGTGTAAATATAGCATAATTTACAAAAATTGACAAATTTATTTCAAAATCCAAGAAGAAAATCCCATTTCAGACGTGATATTTTTATTAGAAGATTAAACCTTTATTCCAAAAAATTTAAGAGCATTCTCGGTAGTTGCTTTCTCAATCTCAGCAAAAGAAATCCCTCTTATATCAGCAATCTTTTGAGCAATGAGTGGAATAAAAACAGGCCTATTTATTTTCCCTCTATGGGGATGAGGAGCAAGATAAGGACCATCCGTTTCCAAGAGAAGCCTTTCCAAAGGAACGTTTTTTACAACTTCTACTACTTTCTTCGCATTTTTAAAAGTAACAGGACCACCAATTGAAATATAGTAACCCATTTTCAAAACTTCATTTAAAAAATTGACGTCCCCGGAAAAACAATGGATAAGAACCTTTCCAGAAGGGAAGTTTACTTCCTTGAGCATCTTAATAACATCTTCGTGGGCATCACGGTCATGTACAACCACCGGCAAATCTAAACTTTTAGCTAAATTTAACTGAGCTAAAAATGCCTTTTTCTGTAAATCTTTAGGAGATAAATTCCGATAATAATCCAGACCTATCTCCCCAACTGCTACAATCTTTGGATTATTTACAAGGGCTTTTAATTCTTCAAGCGTTTTTTCATTAACAAATTTTGCCTCATGAGGATGGATACCGGTAACCGCGTAAACATTTGAGTATTTCTCGGCAAACTTAACAGCTAAACGTGAAGACAAAATATCTATGCCAACATCAATTAAGATTTTTACGCCTTTCTGTAAAGCTTCATCAACTAACTCGTCTATATTGGTATTTTGATATAAATCGAGGTGAATGTGTGTATCTATAAGCAATTTAATAACTCGCCTTAACCCTTCTTGTTTAATTCAATCCGCGGAAAAAGTGGCGTCTCTTTCTTAATCTTGGTGCCCGGCTTAAGACCACCCCACACTACATCCCGGGGAATATTTTGAGAATTAAGACTCTCGGTTACCCCTAATTGCCCCCATATTTTTTGAGACGTCTCCGGCATAAAAGGATAAACCAAAATGGTAACGATACGGACACTCTCTAAAATATTGTACATAACCGTATTTAAGCGCTCATTGTCGCCTTCTTTAAAAAGTGTCCAAGGGGCTGATTCGTCAATATATTTATTGGCCCTTTTTATAATCTTCCATATTTCGGCTAAAACCTCTCGAAATTTAAGCTCACCAAAAAGCTCCTCTAAAACACCCACCACATCCTCGGCAACTTTTTTTAACTCCTCATCAACTAAAATCTCCCCTTTTGGCGTAGGAGTTACTCCACCACAATATTTATCTATCATCGGAATGGTCCGGTGAATCAAATTCCCAAAATCGTTTGCGAGATCCGAGTTGTAGGCTTCTTCTAATCTTTTAATTGAAAAATTTCCATCTGTGCCAAAGGGAAACTCCGAAAGTATAAAGTATCTTATTACATCTGCCCCATACTTCTCCGAAAGAGCAACGGGATCAATAACATTCTTTAAAGACTTGCTCATTTTCTGGCCGTTTACGGTGAAATAACCATGAATAAAATACATTTGAGGAAGTTCTATCTCAAGAGCCATTAAAATAGAGACCCAGATTGTTGCATGAACCCTTGAAATATCTTTAGCCATTAATTGAACAGTTGGCGGCCAAAACTTCATAAAATTATCTTTATCTTGTGGCCAACCAAGACCCGTTAGATAGTTTAAAAAAGCATCAACCCAAACATAAGTAGTATGCGAAGGGTCAAAGGGAAGTGGAATCCCCCAATAAACTTGAGTTTTATCTCGTGATATAGATATATCTTGAAGGCCTTCGTTTTCTATAAATGAGAGTACCTCATTTTTGCGTTCCAAAGGCAATATTTTAAACTTGTCGCTTTTTATTTGTTTATACAGCTCATCTTGAAAAGCAGATAGTTTAAAAAGATAGCATTCCTCAGAACGTTCTTCCGGCTCTATTTTGTGGTCCGGGCATTTCCCATCCACCAGGTCACTTTTCATTTTAAACTGTTCACAGCCCACACAGTAAAGTGCCTCGTATTTGCCTTTATAAATATATCCCTTATCATATAGCGTTTGTAAAACTTGCTTTACTGCTTCCTCGTGATGAGAATCAGTCGTGCGAATAAAATTATCGTATTCAATATTCAAACATCGCCAAGCATCTTTAAATTTCTCCGCCACTCCATCGCAAAGTTCTTTTGGAGACATACCAACTTTCCCGGCACTCTGTTGAATTTTAACACCGTGCTCATCGGTTCCCGTGAGAAAGAAAACGTCCCGGCCGCAAAGTTTGTGGTAACGAGCCAATACATCCGCGGCTATAGTCGTATAAGAATGCCCAATGTGAGGTACATCGTTTACATAATATATGGGAGTGGTTACAAAAAAGCTTTTTTCCGACAAAAAATCACCTCAAAGAAAAATCTGCCTTATTTTTGATATCTTTACATCAAAACATCGCAATTGGGCTCTTTTTGATTCCGATACACTTACGCCTACATCTACCTTGACTAATGTTCTTCACAACCATATAATTGAAATTGTCCATTGTCAAGAAATAAAGGAGAATGAATTGAAAGACACAGGAATAGTTAGAAATGTTGATGAACTTGGAAGAATTGTTATTCCCATGGAAATTCGGCGAAGCTTTAACATTGGGATTAAAGACCCTCTCGAAATCTTCGTGGAGGGAGATAAGATAATTTTAACTAAACATAAAAACCTATGCGCCTTTTGTGGATGTGAAGACAACATCATAAGTTTTAAAGGCAAGTTTATTTGCAATAATTGCAAAAAAGATATCAACGCAACTTAAGTTTCCCACATTTGGCCGAAATATCTTTTACCGCCTCATAAACTATCCGCTTAGGCAATTCAAGCTCTTTTGAAACCATTTGAATTGCTTCTTTTTTGGTAAACCCTTGATTTATTAAGTTTACAACTTTGCTTTGAATTTCTTTCTCGCCAGGCCTTGGCCCTTTCTTGGCTTTTTTAGCCCCCTCAATTACAACAACCATCTCTCCTAAAGGTTTCTTTTCTTTAATTTTTTCTAAAACTTCACTAATAGTCCCTCTTATAACTTCCTCAAATTTTTTAGTAAGTTCCCTCACTAATGCCATTTTTCTATTTCCAAAAATCTCAAGAGAATCTTCAAGAAAAGCTTTTATTCTGTGAGGTGATTCATAAAATATTAAAGTTTTTGTGTTCAAAGCCAATTCAGTTAAAATCTTGCAACGCTCTCCTTTTTTTCGAGGAAGAAAACCTTGAAAAATAAAACTGTCCGTAGGAAGACCGGATATAACTAAGGCAGAAATCGCAGCTGAGGGACCAGGCAAAACTTCGACATCTATTCCATTTTCAATACACGCTTTTATTAAACAATAACCCGGATCCGACAATCCGGGTGTGCCCGCATCAGATACAAGCGCTACGTGAGAACCTTTGGTTAGTTTATGCAAAAGCTCTTTAGCTTTAGCTGCTTCATTATGTTCATGATAGCTTGTAAGTTTAGTCCGAATATCATAATGAGAAAGAAGTTTCCTCGTGTGGCGAGTGTCCTCAGCAGCAATAAGGTCAACCTCTTTTAATGTTTCTAAAACACGCAGTGTAATATCCTTAAGATTGCCTATGGGGGTGGCACAAATTAAAAGTTTTCCTTTTTTCATGAATTAATAATAACTTTTTTAAGATAAATTTAAAATCATAAAAAAAATCGATATATAATCACTCCAAAACAAAAAGGGTGATTTCAAGATAATTCTTAACTAAAGACAAAATTATTTCTCGTAAATTAACTTGCAGATATTACAGACGTTGTCTTATTTTTAAGCTCTTTAAAAAAAAGGGTCCAAACGGTAAAAACAAATGTTTTATAAAGGCCTCCGGCAAGTATTAATACCGTAGTGACAGGAAGCAAAATAACAATGGATAGTGGGGCATTAGCAGAAAAAGTAAATTTAATCGGTAGTATGAAGATGAAGCCAAAAATAACTATAACTATCGCGAACCCGATGTTAATCGCATACATCAAAAGCCACATTAAAAGGGAACTTTTTAAATTTAACTTAAATAAACGATAACCTTCGCTTATGGACTCAAAAAGTTTCTTGTTTTCTATAACACAGAATCTTTCTGCAAAAGAATAAGTAAGAGTAAGCGGTATCGCCACAACTATGATTAAGATTACAAAAATCAAAATCGATGGAAAAAGAAGAATAAAGCCGAAGGTTTCTTTTTGTTTAACGAAAGCTAAAATCACCGGCAAGGACAAGACCCCAAAAAGTAAGAGCAGCCCAATTGTAAAGGAAACCCAAATGAAGAATGAGATGCCAAAAAGCCTAAGCCAGTTAGACCAACCATGGTTAAATCCCCGCCCTATCTGAGTTTCACCGCTATTCTCAATATCATCTACCATACTGATTAAAGCCCCGCGACACAGATATTGCAAGATGATACTCACCATCATAAAAATTAAAAAACTTGAAAAAAGCACCATGACAACCTGGGGAGTAAAAAACTTAAAAACCCTCTCCATTTGTTGAGCAAATTCTCCGGCATTATAATAATCAAAATCACTGCCTCTGAAAATATATTGTAAATTGGGCCCCCCGCTTAAAATGCCGAGAAGAATCCCGAAAAACCACATGGACTTATGCTTCCACATCATCTTCGCAGATTTTACTAATATACCAACGTAGTCCATTCCTCCTCCAAGTAAGCGCCGTGTAAATCTGAAATAATAAAGATTATGAGTTTATTATCGGCTTAATTTCTTTTTCTCATTCACTTTCGACGCTAATTATTACACTTTCATCTTAAATACTAATTTCTGTTACTCAACAATTTCTCCTGCTAAAAAAGTAAACTACTAACAACATCATAGGCGTAAGCAGACAGACCCTCCGGAAGCGGGTAAACATATGAGCACGTTTTTCATACACCATATCATTTAAATACAGCCGCCAGTCTCCAGTCTCCAGGAAAAGCAAAAGAGTTTTCTAACAAGCTACTATCTGCCAACCTTCAACCATAAGCCATCTGCTATTCGCTAGTTGCCATATCATTTTTAGGCAGAGAAATAGGTTGTTCAGGGAATAAGCCGAAGCTGTCTGACCCCGGAGTGAAACGAAGGGAAGTTCTGCCGTGCCTACCGGCAGGCAGGCAGGCGACTGAACAACCGTTATTTTGGAGCCGTTAAAAATGATCGGCCGTCCTTCTTTTGCTTCATTTTCTTGGACGAGCAAGAAAATGAAGGAGAACAACCCACAAAAAAATACAATTAAACCGAGATTGCCACGCTCCGCTTGCAATGACGGTGAGTATGAGATTGCCGCGTCGCACCTCTCAGTAGGCAGGCAATGACCAACTATACCAAAAGTCATTAGTTTTTAAAACCCCGTGGGCAGGGTGGACAGCAACCCTCCAGAGGCGGGCAGGCATATGAGCACGCCGTATAGCGAAGGAAGTTTGAACATCTGCGGCACCGTGCCTACCGCCGTGCCTACCGGCAGGCAGGGCAGGCAGGAATTGCGTGCTCAAAGAGCAAATAGCAATTTCGCAATGAGAGAATCGACTGAGCAGGCGCGCGCCGCCCACATTAGAGGCAGGCACAGCACTAAAGAAAAAGGCCCTTTTCGGGCCTTTTCGTTAATTTGTTTTTCACTATCTAAAAACTACTTTTCTACTATCGCCTCATTTGGACACACTTCAACGCAAGTACCGCATTCAGTGCATTTATCTTCATCAATTTCGTATCTGTCCTCTCCTTCAGTAATAGCACCGGAAGGACATTCGTCCGCACAGGTACCACAGTTTAAACAATCATCTGTAATCTCATAAGCCACAAACCACACCTCCATTTAAAAATAATTGCAAGAATCATATACGAGGATTAAAAATTTGTAAAGGCCGCTCTTGTATAAAATATGGATACCGGGAAAAGTTATTCTACCCCAATTAATTTATATATTCTTTTGCCAAGTCCCACTTTCTCGCCGTAATCGAGCTGAACACTCCAATCAATAGAAGGGAAAATGGCACGAAACTTATCTTCTGCAGAAAAATCCTTTAACCGACTTTTCTCTATACCTTGAGCAGAGTTAACTAAATCAACACTGGCCTGGTCAATAGCAATAGGATCGCAAGATGCGAGAATACCCACATCTCTGACAATTGGAGCATCACTCCAACTCCAACAATCACAATCGGGTGTAATATTTATCGCAAAATTAAAGAACCCAACCTTATTGATTTTGTTCTTTACAACACCCCGTGCATACTCCACAATTTTTTCCTGAAAAACATCGGGTTCCGTTTCCCAATGTATGTCTATAGCTGAGAATGGACATGTCACAGTACACTCACCACAGCCAATACATTTTTTGCGACTTATCTCGGCCTTTCCCATAACATTTATCTTAATTGCCTCTGTAGAACACCAATGAATACATTTTCCACACCCCGTGCATACTGCCTGATTAACCTCAGGAAGAACATTGGAATGCATCTCTTGCTTTGCACTCCGACATCCCAAACCCATCCCGATATTTTTAAGCGCGCCACCAAAACCTGTAAGCTCATGACCCTTAAAATGAGAAACAGCAATTAAACAATCAGCTAAATAAGCTGCACTTGCAATCTTAACTTTCTCAAAATGCTTACCCTTAATTTTAACTTCAAAATAGTCCTTCCCATTCAAGCCGTCGGCAATAATAAGAGGCGCCCCCACCACGCTGTAGTCAAAACCATTCTCTATGGCAGTTGTGAGATGTTCCACAGCGTTTGCCCTGGAGCCAACGTAAAGAGTACCGGCATCAGTAAGAAAGGGCTTTCCTCCACACGCTTTTATCTTATCGACAATCCGACGAATAAAGATAGGAGATATAAAAGCGGTGTTCCCTTTCTCGCCAAAGTGAACTTTCACCGCAACCATATCGCCCTTTTCTATAAGACGAGCAAAACCCGCTTTATCAAAAAGGGTTTCCACTTTATCGAGTAAGCTCCGTTTTTTTTCGGTTCTCACATCCGAAAAATAAACCTCAGTCATTGTAACTTTCAATCTCCTTCCTGATTAGAGAAGCAGCTCCCATAAAACCAGCCTTGTTACCCAACTCTGCCTTTACAATTTTTACGATTTCAGAATTAGGTTTAATAGCGTAATTTCGAACTATATCTTCCGCAAAGTTTAAAATTAAATCACCGGTTTCGGCTACGCCACCACCAACGATTATCACCTCTGGGTTGAAGATATTTACTAAGCTCGTAAACGCCACACCGATAATCTCGCCAATTTCTCGCAAAACACCCAATGCCAACTCGTCCCCTTCAGCAGCAGCCAACACAAGAGATTCGCCATTAACCTTATCTATATTTCCTCCAGCCATTTTAAGAATTAAAGCATCCGGTTTTTTCGCTATAACGGCCCGCGCTTTTTTGGCAATAGCCGAACCTGCTGCCATCGCCTCAAAACAACCGTAATTACCACAACCGCAACGAGGACCGTTTCTGTCAATTATCATATGTCCTATCTCGGCAGCACAACCTACAGCACCCCGATAAATTTTATCATTAATAATTAAACCGCCGCCTATCCCCGTGCCTATGGTCACACCGACAATTTCAGAAGCATTTCTTCCTGCCCCAAAACATTTTTCACCCCAAACAGCAACATTGGCATCGTTGTCTAAAAAAATAGGGATTTTAAAATGTTGATACATAGCATCTTTAAAACCAAAGTTTCTAAAAGGAAGATTTGGAGAAAAAATAACCGTGCCACTCTTGAAATCTATCGTACCCGCTACCCCGTTGCCAATCCCACTAACATCACTTAAGGCAATACCAGAAACATCACAAACTTTATTGATTAGAGAAATTACTTGATTTAAAATACGTTGACTTCCCTGCTGAGATTCATCAAAATCCGCCCTGGAGGTAGGTTCGACCCGTTCACAAAGAATACCGTCTCTCTCATCCAGCAAAGCAACAGTAGTCTTTGTCCCTCCTATGTCAACTCCTACTACAAATCCGTTGTCAGACATACGCCCCTCGCTTGTCTATTGACAACCATGAGGTTCAATTATCCTAGCATCATGTGCCAAATCTTTAGAATAGACAGAAACTCGATTTCTTCCTTGGTTTTTTGAAAAATTTAAAGCTTGATCCGCCCTATCAATAAGCTCGAGGTCGTCACGCGCATCCGAAGGGTAAGTAGCCACTCCCGCACTTATAGTTATTTTTTTATCCTCAAAGTCCGCTTCCTCAACAGCTTTTCTTATCCTCTCGGCAACCTCCGCGGCTTCACCACTCGTGTTAGGTAAAATGATTGCGAATTCCTCTACTCCATACCTCGTCACAATATCAACAACCCTTACCTGCTCATTGATAATTCTAGTCACCTTTTTCAGCAGCTCGTTTCCTTTTACGTGACCAAATTTATCATTAAAAGGCTTAAAGAAATCTATATCCAACATAATTAGAGACATCTTGCTTCCAAATCTGTCGGCTCTTTCCCGCTCTTCTTCAATTCTATCGATGAAATATCCGTAATTATGAAGTCCTGTAAGTTTATCGACCATTGAGAGATGTGTCAGCCTGTCATTGGCTTCCTTATACTTTTTTGACATTTGACCTAAAGTTAAACCCACCACAAACATAATAAGAATTTCTATTCCTATTTGGCTAAGATAAGCATCGCTTACAATGAAAAGAACAATAGCCGCGCATAAAGGAACCAACACCCCACCTCGTAAATCAAAAAAGATTGTAGCTAAGATAAGGGGCAAGTAAAACAAGCTAAAAAGCACAAAATCTTTTAGAATCGCGTTTAAAAAACCAACCAACCCGAAACTTACGATTATTGCTAATAAAATAAATGACTTCGAAATAGGTTTTTGCAAAGAAACCATCTCCTTTGGTTCTTTTATAATGCAATTATTCACGGAAAAAGAAACAAATCCTTTAATTGAGCTTAAATTTGTTAAATATTTCTTCTTTAATGCGTATAATAATAATATATCAAATACCAAAAAATGAGGTGCTAAAGATAAAATTAGGACAACTTTTATATCTTGTAAAGTACTACACATACACCAAAGTTACAAACAAAAAAAGGCCCATCTTGGCTGGCGTTAAGCTCACTCACCGCTGCACTTTAAAGTGTCGTCAATGCCCCTTTTGGCGTAGACCAGGGGAAGATATAAAATTCACTCAGTTAAAAGAGACTATGAAGAATTTATACGAACAAGGCGTAAGAATATGGCTGATGGAGGGAGGCGAACCTCTTCTTTGGAGAGATGGAGAGTTAAATATCCATGATATAGTCGCCGAAGCTAAAAAATATTTCTACTGTGTTGGGGTAACTACCAACGGCACACTCCCTATAGATGTAAAAACCGATGTGGTTTGGGTTAGCGTCGATGGTTTAAGAGATACCCATAATTATCTCAGAAGCAACTCTTTCGATAAAGTCATTGAGAATATTAAAAAATCACGGCACCCAAAACTCTTTTCAAATATAGTAATTAACCGTTTAAACTACCAAGAGATTCCAGAGCTTGTAAAGTTTCTCTCCGATATCGTAAAAGGAATAACAATTCAGTTTTTCTTCCCATATCCCGAGAGCGAAGACCTGGCCTTAACGTGGGAACAAAGAGAAAAAGTGCTTGATGAATTAATAGAGCTTAAAAAAGAAGGATGGCCCCTGGTAGATAGTTTTACCGCTCTCAAAGCACTCAAGAAAAACACTTGGAAATGTGAGCCGTGGATGGTTGTCTGCGTTGAAAGAGATGGAACAGTTGAGCAAGGGTGTTATCTTAAAAATAGAACTCCTTATGAAGACCCCTGTAAGATTTGCGGGCTTACCGCTCACACGGAGCTTTCACTGGCCTACCAGTTAAATTGGGAAGCCATAAACGTGGGACGTAAAACTATGGGGATTTTCTAAAAAGTAAAAATTGGTATGTAGACTCATTTGACCTAAGATTTAAGATGTTTTCGGATCTTATCTTTCAACCATGATATCCAACTATCAATCCCATCAGCAGATTTACAAGAAATCTCAAAAATATTAATATCTGGATTCAAATTATTTACAGTTCCTTTAAGCCTATTTATATCAAAGTCAGTATAATCTAATAAATCAATTTTATTTAGAACAAGGACTTCCGACTCAATAAATATACGAGGATATTTAAGCGGCTTATCATCCCCCTCCGGGACACTCAATATAACCATCTTAACAGTTTCGCCTAAATCGAATTCCGCGGGGCAGACAAGATTTCCAACGTTTTCAATGATGATTAAGTCCGTCTCATCCAAATTAAGGAAACCTAGAGTACCGCGAATCATGTTTGCGTCAAGGTGACAAGCGCCACCCGTATTTATTTGAATCGTGGTAACACCATGCTCGCGGACCTTTTCAGCATCAACTTTTGAAGCAATATCTCCTTCAATTACGGCTATATTCAAGTCATTTTTTAAATTTTCAATGGTTTGCAAAATAAAACTGGTCTTCCCCGCCCCAGGAGAAGCCATTAAATTTATCACATAGATTCCTTTATCCTCAAAAATCTTCCTCAAATCGGCAGCAATTTTATTATTGGACGCTAAAATATTTTGCTGAAGCTTAATTTCCATTTGCTTTCAACCTCCCTTTACTCAATTTCGATAGCCGAAATTGCCAATTCTTTGCCCGCAATTATCTTCATTCCTGTACCGCATTCGCATATAAAGTCGAGATTTTCCACCCTTTTTACCTTTCCGCAAAGAGGACACTTGGCTTGAAGCGGCACCTCCGCTATTTCCACTTCGGCACCACTAGCGAGAGTGTCCTTGCTCATTAATTCGAAGTAAAACTTAACACAATCTCCAACTATGTTTGTAAGCTCCCCCACCTCGATTTTCACCGTCTTTACTCTCGTTGCATCCCTTTTCTCTGCTTCAGCAAGAACTATAGACAAAATACTTTCAGTTATCGCCATTTCATGCACGTTTAAATAACCCCCCAGTCTCTATCTACCCTATAAGCCCCGCCAGCAGCGGGCAGGCATCAGCCATCTGCTACATTGCTTCTAAGTTTTTCAACCTCTTCCAAAACCAACTCTATTATCCTTGGAATTTTCTCTTGCAACTCAGAGGTTAGTTCCAAACCCAAATTTATCTCCTTCGGTTGTACCCCAAAAATTATCGTTTCGGGACATTTTCCAAGATGTTCGGCCATCTTTAAAACTTCTAAAATCTCAACTTCATGAAGAGAGACTTTTTCTTTGGACTTCAACTTCACATCTTTGGGCCTAAACCTAAACATATCACCTGGTTCCGAACCCGCCTCAACGGCATCCACAACAATCAGTTTATCCGCTTCTTGAACGGGATAAAGCAAATCAAAACCGGCTGTTCCTCCGTCAATTAGTTCGATGTCGTTCGGCAAATCCATTTTTTCCATCGCTTGAACAACTCGAACACCAATGCCTTCATCTTTAAGGAGAATATTTCCGACACCCAAAATAACTATTTTCTTGTTCGTCAAAATTAACCTTTCTTTGTGTTTAATTTTTAGACAATGTTATCATTTTAATACAATTTAAAAAATTTTTAAGAGATAATTGAGTTTAAAATTAAAAATAACCAAAAATATAGACCCCCGAAAGTGGGGGGGTCTATATAATAATAAAATCTAACTACAACTAAACTTACCTCACAACCTGGCCTCCATAGAGAAAGACCCATCTTACCATGAGTCCTCCCAAAAGCACCAAGATGGAAGCGATTGTGGCCATGCCCGTTCCTTTCCCATGAGCATCTTTAGATGTCAATCCTTTTAACTCTATTGTCAGAGGAACGACAAGACCAATTGTAACTATGCCTATCCAGAAGGGGATAGCATAAGCTCCACTTAAAAGAACAGAGGCAGCTTCAGCCGCCCTTCCACCTGCAGCGTTTAATGTTATGAGAAGAATAGCAAAAGCTAACATCTCGATAACGATGACTATTGAGTCCGCTTTTTCGAGCAATCCCATAGAGAGCTCATCCTTCTTTTTGGAAATAGAAAGAATGAAAAGGATTAAAGCAAGACCGGTGGAAGATGCCGAGGCCAAAAAGACCACGGGCAACCAATTTACGCTCGACCACATGGGAACATTTTTCACGGCCAAAAGAACGCCCGTATATCCAGCGGTCAAAAAACCTAAGATAACACCAATTACCGAGAAGATCTTTCGGATACTATCTTTTCCCGCAAGACTCTTTATGATGGGCAAATCCTTGGTCTTTTCCTCCTCAGAGAGGAAGAAAGCCGGAACAATTACCCCGCCCACTATCGAAAATAGGGTAAGTACCCAGGTACCTTGGCTCATAAGAGAATTCGGTTTAAAGGTGATTATGAAATGCCAAAAATATAGCGGCCTTGCCAAATCCAAAACTAGAATAATAAGACTTACTACAATAATTGGCAAAACACAGTATGAGCCTATCTTAGCGACCCTTTTCATGCGGCTTCCGCCAAAAAGTTCAAAGAGAGCCCCTGTGTAGAAGCAGGCGCCGGCCAAACCACCAAGAAAGAGATAGACTGCCAAAAGATGGTGCCAATAGTGCGTTCCTTCCATCACTTGCCACCTCCTTTTTCCTTAGCTTCCTTCGCAACCAGCCAGTAGGGTACTATAGTAAGCCCTCCGGCGGCAAGCAAAGCGGTTAACCACTTTGCGGGCATTGAAGCTGAAGAACGTTTGGGCTCATTGGGAAAACCGTAGACTTCGGGCTCGTCCTCCAAAAGATAGAGCCAAGCGGTCCCTCCCAAAACATCTTTGCCGTAAATTCTTGCTTTGCCTCCCACAATTGCCATTCTTTCTTCGGCCCTCTTTAAAACCTCTTCCTTGGTTCCGTAAAAAATCGCGTCGGTCGGACAGGCCTCCGCGCAAGCAGGAGGTAAACCCTTAGATACCCTATGACTGCAGAAGTTACACTTTTTCATTACCCCCGATTCAGGATCGAATCTTGGCACCCCGAAGGGGCACGCATAATGGCAATTCTTGCAGCCTATACAGATATCCTTATCTATCTTTACGATATCTCCTTCTCGTTTTATGGCCCCGGCAGCACAGGCATCGATGCAGCTCGCTTCGGCACAGTGGAAACACTGTACCTTCGTCTTTAGCCAGTTGGGCTCCTCTTCGGTTCCCAAGTTTTTAAACTTTACCGTGGTGAAGACGTTGCTTCCCAAATCCGGGGAATAATCATAGGTGCCCGAATTTTCATTCGTCTTTTTGCAAGCAATGGCGCAGGATAGACAACCAGCACAAAGACCGGGCTCAACGAGACAGGCATGCTTTCCCTTCGATTCGGCAAAAGCCTTCGTTAACTCGCCCAGACCAGTAACAACACCCGTTGTGGAGACAAGACCCAAACCCGCCACCTTTAAAAAACTCTTTCGAGTAATCTTCACTTTGTATCCTCACTCCTTTCTTTGGAATCTTCCTTTTTTGACCCGTGGTCGAACTCTTCTTTTATCCTCTCTATTATGGTAGGTATACTCTCCTGTAATTCCCTACTTAAACCCATTCCAACGTCAACTTCCTTTGGGACAACACTTACCACAACAATTTCAGGACAGTTTCCCCTTACTTTAACATCGTCTAGGGCGCTAAAGAGAGCCAGCTGATCTATCGAGGTATCTTCTACCTTGAGCGCCCTTTCAACCTCGCTTAAACCCGGTTTTAAACACGTCCCTGGCTTATCGTCCCTCTTTAAGATATTGACTATGATGAGCTTATCGGCCCTTTCTAAAAGGGGTAGAAAATCGCGTCCCACCAATCCTCCGTCGACCACTTCCACATTTTTTGGCAAAATCTCTTTTGCCAGCTCGTTTACAACATAAATCCCGACTCCCTCGTCCCGGAGCAGGATATTCCCTACCCCGAGAACGACTATCTTTTTCAAGGAGCCTTTTCCTTTAAACGTCATCAATTAAGTTACCTTGAACTTAAGGATTTCATTGGTCTCTGGATGCACCACGTGCACCGCGCAACCAATTCACGGGTCAAAAGACCGCACGACCCTTACTAAATTGATTGGGTTGTGCGGATCCGGAACGGGAGTTCCAACGAGCGCTTCCTCTATTGGACCGCGAACTCCGTTATCATCTCTTGGGTTAGCATTCCAAATAGTAGCGGGAACACACTGGTAATTCTTGATTTTTCCATTTTCTATCTCTACCCAGTGACCCAACGCTCCACGGTGAGCTTCAACTAAACCGGCACCCTTTCCATTTTTGGGAACGGCTACGTCATTACATACCGGCTCACCTGGTTTCAATTCAAGCAACCACTGCTGCATGCCCTCGCAAACCATGAGACACTCATAGGCCCTGGCCGCGTGCCTTGCAACCGCCGATGGATGAACTCCAATTGGAGTTATGATTTGAGCCAAGGTCTTCTTGGTCCCATCGGCCAAGGTAACTCCGGGGTCTTTACCTTCCGCGGTGGTAACAAGCATTCTAGCTAAAGCGCCCGCCTCGGAAGAACGTCCATCGTATCTCGGCGCCTTGATGAACGAGTAAGCGCCTTCTTTGTTGATATCAAGAATGGTTTTTCCTTCAGAAGGATGTCTATCCGTACACTCATCGGTATACTTCGAATACTTGACATTTTCCCTTATCTTCTCGGGATCGAACGGGATGTGCTTCAATTCTCCACCGGCAATGTGCCCGGACCTTAAGTACCTGTTGTTATAGTCGCCAGACTCACCGAGGTCAAACATTCCGTAGGAGATAAAGTTACCGGTACCGAAGCCGACCTTCAAGTCATGCAAAGGTTTCAGCGGACCGGTGCCAAGGGTTAGAACGTCATTTAGATAAACTCTTCTTACCCACTCGGTTATCTCATCCAGATATCCTTTAAACCTCGATATCCTATCCGCGGTAACTCGAACGGTAACCCCTCCCGGAACGTATGTTGCGTGGTGAGGCATCTTCCCACCGAAGATGGCGAGCATTTCCTGAGTCCTCTTCCTCGTCTCGAGCCCCTGCAGATAGTGAGCAACCGCAGCAGTGACGATGTTCGGATCGGCCACGCAGAACTCGTCCGGCTCATACCGGGGAGTAAGGGGAGCGGTATCGCCGGCTTGAACAAGCCCTACGATTTTTCTTTTAACCTCAAGAAGCCCCTCATCGTTTCCGGCATAGTCTGCAACCGCCATTATGTCTAAGTAGTCCAAAGCCGCCAGATGATAAAAGTGCAAAATAGCCGATTGAACAAAGTTTGCGCCCGCAACAAGGTTCCTGATGATTCTTCCATTGTCGGGAACCTCTGCCCCAAAGGCATTGTCCAAACCCTGAACGCTGGCCAACATGTGCTCGGCCGGGCAAACACCACATATTCTTTGGGTAATTATGGCGGCATCTCGTGGGTCTCTTCCCTGGAGGATGAGCTCGATTCCTCTAAAGAGGGTCCCTTTGCTCCAAGCGTCCTTTACGACACCGTTTTCAACCTCAACTTCGATTGCCAGGTGACCTTCAATCCTGGTAACCGGATCAATTATGATTCTTTCTCCCATTTACTCTTCACCCTCCTTTTCTTCAGATTTTGTTTTGCCGCCAATTGCGTATCCTCCCGCAACACCAGCGGCGGCTCCAACGACCGCACCGAGAGCGGCGGCTGTTCCTGCACCCATACCTTCCTCATGCTCCACTTCTGCCTCAAGAGCTTCTTTATACTTCGCAACCTCCGGGATGGGCGCATAGAGCGAGATTATTTTTCCGTCAGCATCTTTAAAATCAGGAAAATCGGGCTCCACACAACCGGCGCAGGGAGCGCTTGCGGCTATGCAGTAGTTCGTTCCGCTATTCCAGAGACGGCTGGGACAATCGGCGTGAGTGACCGGGCCTCGACAGCCCTTTCCACCCATACAGTAGTCCATCTCGGTCTCTTCTTCACCGAAATTTTTTACCCAGTTACCGAGCTCGTAACCAGTGCGACGCTGGCAATTCTCGTGAATTAGCTTTCCGTAGAACATCTTGGGACGACCGTGCTCATCTAACTCAGGTACCTCGCCAAATAAGAGGATATGAGTTATGGTCCCCACTATCCAATCCGGATGAGCCGGACATCCCGGAATATTTACCACCGTGCCTCCGACAACATCCTTTAAACCCTTGCATCCCGTAGGGTTCGGATCTGCCGCGGGAATCCCTCCATAACAAGCACAGCTACCAACGGCCACATTATATACGGAGTTGGCAGCAGCTTCTTTGGCGATTTCCATCACAGGCCTTCCGCCAATCATGCAGTACGCTCCATTCTCAGCAGTAGGAATGGCTCCTTCCATCACAAAAACGTAACCACCCTCGTGAACAATATCCTCAAACTGTTTTTCCGCCACATGACCTGAGGCAGCCATAATAGTTTCCATATAACGGATAGATAAGATGTCTAAGATAATCTCGGCGGGGGTGGGATGCTCAGAGTTAATCAATGAAACTGTGCAGCCCGTGCAACCAGACCCATTTAACCAAAGAACCGCCGGTTTCTTCGCAGCTTTCTCTAAAGCAGCCGCAATCTGAGGTATATACAACTCAGATAGACCAAGCAAAGCAGCCATACTTGCTGAACATTTAATGAAATCCCTACGACTTATTCCTTTTAAAATTTCCCTCACTACAACTAACACCTCCCTTAATTTTTAAATCTTCTTAAAACTTAATGATTGAATAAAAATAACCTTTCCCAAAAACTATCTCACTAGTTCTTATCACCTCCCTCTTTTTGAGAAATAATTCACACGCTTTTGACAAAAAATAAAATCATACTTTAAACTGATATTTTAAAATTGTATCGCTTATCCATTCTGTTTGTCATTAGACAATTAGCCCAAAAATATTAAAAAAAATTGTACATTTTGCACAAACAAAAAAAGGAGTATAATTAAAAATCAAATCAATTTCTAAAATTTTGCAAGGAATATAAACAATATGGAAAAACTCGATAAAGAAAAGTTAAGAGGCCAAAGAAGGAGCCACGAAGAAAGCTTGGCACACGATTTAATCATGGCAACTGACGAAACCGACCTTGTCTCTTTGCAAATTCGAAGCCGCTTTCTGGATTTTGATCTCAGCAAGCCCTTGACCGCAATCATAATAGATTGGGCTCAACCGGAAGAAGAACAGAATTTTCCACAAGATGAAGAGAAGCTATTGGAGCTGCTCCATTCATTTTTCGAAGTATCGACTCATCTGGCTGCCATGGCCGGCTCCACAAAATCGATGATTTTAAAGACACTGCAGATGGCAGACGCCCCAATCATAGCTCTCAAAAAAAAGGGGCCTCTTCAAGAAAATCACCATATCGGAAACCTGTGTGAACTGGGCCAGGCCTTACATCAATACATTTACGAAAAATTAAAACAAGATGTTGTGATAGGTTTGGGAAACTACTACGAAGGAAGTTTTTCAGCAAAGAAATCCTTCCGCGAAGCGACATTGGCGCTAGAACTCGGAAAGAACTTTGACAGAGAAAGTAGAGTTTTTCACATCAGCAACTACTTTTTAACAAATTTACTCTCATCCGTCCAAAGACCATATAGAAAAGACTTTTTGTGGGGTACCCTAAAACCTCTCCAAAACGAGGAGGAATTAATTAAAACTATAGAAATCTTCTTCGAAACAAACATGAATATTTCGCTTACCGCAAAAAAACTTTTTGCCCACAGAAACACACTTATATATAGATTAAATAAAGTTAGGAATTTAACGGGTCTTGACCCTAAAAACTTTCATGATGCCATACGACTCTATGTCGCCTTAAAACTCTATTACCTAGAACAAGCGCAAGTATTCATGGATTAACAGATGCGAGGAAGCTGCTCGCCCACAAGCACATCTATTATCCTTCTTGTGCCTAAGAAGGTCTTTAATAGCACTTTCCCTTTTGGGGATTCTGCAATCTCCCCGATGATTTGCGAATCTTTGCCATATTTATTTTTCTTCATTGCTTTGAGCACCTTTTCGGCATCGATCGAATCGACCACAGCAATCAACTTGCCCTCGTTGGCAACATAGAGGGGATCAAACCCTAACATTTCGCACGCCCCTCCGACTCCTTCTTTCACCGGTATTTTTTCCTCTTTAATACAGATACTCACACCAGATTGCTTTGCAATTTCATTTAATATCGTTGCCAATCCGCCGCGCGTTGGATCTCTTAAACACCTTATCTTCTCGCTAACCTGAAGCATATCCTGAACAAGTTGATTAAGAGGGGCACAATCGCTTTTTAAACCGGTTTTAAATTCCAAACCTTCTCTCCGGCTCATTATGGCAATCCCATGATCACCGATTGTCCCGGAAAGAATCACTCTATCTCCCACTTTGGCATTCGAGCCAGATATATCTATGCCAGATTCGATTAACCCTATACCCGCTGTATTTATAAATATCTTATCCGCGCTCCCTTTCTCCACTACCTTAGTATCGCCTGTAACGATTTCGACACCTGCCTCCTCAGCAGCCTTTCTCATAGAGCCGGTAATTTTTTTTAAGTCATCAACGGGAAACCCTTCTTCTATCACAAAAGCAGCACTTATATATTTAGGAACCGCTCCACTCATGGAAAGATCGTTCACCGTCCCACAAATGGCCAATTTGCCTATGTCCCCCCCGTTAAAAAAAATGGGGTTAACTACATAAGAATCGGTAGTAAAGGCAACTTTCACACCATTAAGATTAAGGATTGCCATATCGTCTAATTTTTCCAAAATGGGGTTCGTGAAATCTTTTAAGAAGATGTTTTTTAGTAAATCGTTGCTTAATTTACCGCCGCTCCCGTGAGCAAGAATTATCTTATCGTGATTCATTTTCACTTTCCTCCGCTAGTTTGTTAGTTTGTTTCTTGGTTTGTTTGTTTTTAACTTTACCCTTTACCCTATCAGTCGGGAGTCTGTAGTCGCTACCGCTCCATTGGAAAGTGTAAATTGTAAAATGCAAAAGTTAAATTTGTCTTGATTGTTTTCCTGCCTGCTGCAGACACGGTATTCTATTCCTCTTCCAATTTAAAATTTCCAACTTCCCTGCCTGTCGGCAGACACAGCGTCACCCTTAACTTTTAGCCATCAGCCATCAGCCCCGCCAGAGGCGGGCAGGCATAAGCTATACGCCATCTACTACTTCTCCATACCTATAATAAGCCGCGCAGCTGCCTTCGGTTGAAACCATACATGGTCCGATGGGGTTCTCAGGTGTGCATGCTTTTCCAAAAAGCTTGCAATCGTAAGGAAGTTTAACTCCCCGCAAAATTTCTCCACAACTGCACCCTAAATGCTCTTTTGTGGGAGGAACATCCACATCAAATATTTTGCTTGCATCGAACCCTTCGAAATTGGTGCGAAGAGAAAGACCGCTTTCCGGAATCACTCCGATGCCCCTCCACTCCGCATCACACGCTTCAAAAACCTTTTTCATTACTTCCTGGGCCTTTGTGTTTCCGAGAGAACTTACTCCTCGCTTATATCCTATCTCCACCTTTGCTTCTCCATTCTCCACTTGTTTTACCAACATGGATATAGACTGCAAAATATCAATGGGTTCAAAGCCAGCTATTACGCAGGAGATTTTGTGGTCTCTTGCGATAAATTCGTAGGGTTTGCTCCCGATTATTGCGCTCACGTGCCCCGGGCAAATGAAACCGTCCAGTTTTACCTCGCCCAGATTTAAAAGCGCCGCCATCGCGGGAGGCACCATTTTGTGAACGCTGTAGATGAAGTAATTTTTAATACCTTGTCGTTCTGCCTCCAAAATTGAAAGTGCTATGGTCGGGGCGGTCGTCTCAAACCCAACGGCAAAAAAAACCACCTTTTTATCGGGATTATTTTTGGCAATTTTCAAAGCATCTAAGGTAGAATAAACTACCCTGATATCCGCACCATCCGCGCTTTTCTCGGATAGACTCGAGTACGAGCCAGGTACCTTCATCATGTCTCCAAATGTTGTGAAAATCACGCCGGGCGCTTCGGCAATGGCTATGGCTTTATCAATATCTCCATTTGCGGTAACGCAAACCGGACAACCCGGGCCAGAAAGAAGAGAAATATTTTCGGGTAAGACTTGCCTAATCCCGTTCTTAGAAATGGATACCGTATGAGTCCCGCAGACCTCCATGAATTTGACGGGCTTCTTAGATATTTTTTTTATGTCTTCAATTAATTTCTTTGCTATGGTCGGGTCTCTGTATTCGCTAAGATATCTCATCGTTCTCTCTCAACTTCGCAATTTCGTCGAGTTCCCCTATCTCTTCAAAGAGTTTCATCATCTCTTTGGCCCCCTCTTCGTCTATCTTATTGATAGCATAGCCGGCGTGAACGAGAACATATTCGCCAACTTTAACATCGGAAACCAGTTGAAGACCGACCTCCGTTTCAACCCCTCCGATTTCCACATCGGCCATGTCTAAATCCTTCAGTCGAACAACCTTCCCGGGAACAGCCAAGCACATAGAAAAACCTCCTAAACAGAAAAATTGGCGATGGTCGCCTGTCCTAAAGAGATACCACCGTCATTGCAGGGCACCTTTTTTTGAAGATAAACTTCAAAATCACCTTTACGTAACTTTTGAATAAGTTTATTACTTAAAAACAGATTTTGAAAGACCCCTCCGCTCAAAGCTACCTTATTTATTCCCCTGTCATCCCTTGCCCTATCACAAACAGCAATTACAAAAGCGGCAACGGTGTTGTGAAATTTGGCAGATATTTCTGAATTTGATAGACCAATTTTTAAATCGTCGATCACTCCCACAATAATAGGTTTCGTATCTACAATTAGCGAAGATGACTGTGTTTTTCTTGAATTTTTTTCCAATTTAAAATCGTATTTCTCGTCAACATCTACTTTCGCAATCATCTCCAATTCTATAGCCGCTTGACCTTCATAATCGACTACATCACGTATGCCTATAAGAGCAGAGACCGCGTCAAAAAGGCGGCCGCAACTCGAAGTCATGGGCGAGTTTAAGCCTTTATCAATCTGAATCTTAATGTTTTTAAACTCTGTCTCATCCAATCCCTTTAAAAAATCTATATCAAGTTCCTCAAGCTTATCCCCAAAAAAGCTATAGAGATACCCCAAAGCCATTCGATACGGTTTTTTTATGGCCGTCTCTCCCCCTGGCATCGGAACGTAACGAAGATGCGCGTACCTTTCAAAGCCCTTCCAATCGGCGATAAAAAATTCTCCTCCCCAAATCGTTCCATCGGTACCGTAACCCGTTCCATCGAAAGACACCCCGATAACCTTATCCTCAATGCCATTTTCTACCATACAGCTGACTGTGTGGGCATGATGATGTTGAACGCCGACGAGCTTTATCCCTTCTAGCGATTTTGCAAACTTAGTTGACAAATACTCGGGGTGAAGATCATAGGCGATAATTTTTGGCTCGATTCTAAA